>NZ_PNDH01000050.1:0-39815 GCF_005887175.1 Pseudoalteromonas sp. S1612
TCAGCTATCAGCTATCAGCTATCAGCTCGACTCTTCTATACTAACCTGCTAATATTCTTAGCTATTCTTTAATATTCAGCTTCTTATCTCTGCATGAATTACCAAGAATCTAATCTCACTTTAAAAAAGGAAGCATTAAGATGAGTACATTAGGTCAGCAATTAAAGCAGCTAAGAAATAATAAAAAATTGAGCCAACCTGAATTTGCCCAGCAAGCGGGTATAGAGCAGAGTTATTTATCCAAGCTTGAAAACGATAAATCAATTCCCTCCAATGAAATATTTAGAGCTTTATTGATAGCATTAGATCTTTCAATTGATGAGTTTATGAAGCCACTAGTATCGAGTCACGATAAAGTTAGACTGATGCAAATACCCGATGTAGAGCTGTGGTATAAAAGTAAAGCAGTAAAGAGCTCAGCCACACAGCGTAAGGTTATTTATCTCGCAATGTTTTTAATATCTATTGGTTGTGCATTGTTTTATGCAGGACATAAAAACTATGTGTTCAATGAGCGCTTTTACGAATATAAATCACAAGGTGTGATCAAAACAGGTGAACCTCTGAATGTTTTTACTC
Source organism: Pseudoalteromonas sp. S1612 (assembly GCF_005887175.1). Taxonomy (GTDB): domain Bacteria; phylum Pseudomonadota; class Gammaproteobacteria; order Enterobacterales; family Alteromonadaceae; genus Pseudoalteromonas; species Pseudoalteromonas undina. Next base: position 580 of record NZ_PNDH01000050.1, read on the forward strand.
ATTGGAGCAATTATATTATTGAGTCGAATCGAGAAAAAAGAGATGAGAAAAATCGGGAAATGCTGGCCAGAAGGGTACCAAGTTTTAAGTTAATGGATGAGTATGTCGGTGAATCATTTGTTGAAGAGGTTGAGGGAGGTAAACGTGTTTATACTGCAAATGAGCTTTCGCGGACTATGCCACATGCAGGCAATAGTTGGTTTGAGTTTTTAGGTATTTTTGCTGCTGTATTTGGTTTGGCGCTCGCTTTACTGGAACCTAGATTAACCAAGCAATAAAAAGCCTGCGTACATGAAAACGCAGCAGGCTTTAATATAAATTGGCTTACAATTACCCTTGTGGGCCAAAGCGTTCTTTCAAGTAAGTATCTAAAAAGTTTAGGTAGGCGTTGGAGGCGCTGATACGGTTTTCTTTTTTGCTAAAACCGTGGCCTTCATCATCAAATAATACATACTCTACTGGCACACCATTAGCTTTAACCGCAGCAACCAACTCATCGCTTTCAATTTGTAATACGCGTGGATCATTAGCACCTTGAATAACCATTAAAGGCTTAGTGATGTTATCGGCATGAAATAGCGGTGAAATAGCACGGTGACGTTCACCATCGGTGGCAGGATCGCCCATTTCATCGTATATCGCCTTTTTAAAGCTTTCCCACCATGGTGGAATTGAGTTCAGTGTGCGTACCCAGTTAGTCACACCAAAAATATTGATACCTACTTTGAACTCTTCCGGTTCAAAGGCAAGCGCGGCTGCGGTCATAAAGCCGCCGTAGCTACCACCCATGATGCCGATTTTATCTGCATCGACCCAATCTAGGCTTTGTAAGTGTTTTTTACCGTAGACAATATCTTGTAGATCATCGGTGCCATGTTTTTTATCGTCTAAATGGAAAAATGTTTTACCATAGCCTGAGCTACCGCGGTTATTGACGGCAAAAATAGCATAGCCATGATTAACTAAATGTTGCTGCATTGCGCTATAACCAGTTCGGCTTTGCCCACCTGGGCCGCCATGCACCCAAATAAGTGCAGGTACTTTATTGGTGCTGCTGGCTTGTTTTGGTTTGTATAATACGCCCGGTATTTCTAAATCATCAAAACTTTTAAAGCGCACAATGGTGCTCTCTACTAAGTCGTTTTGATCTATATCTTCACTTAATGTGTTGGTAAGTTGCTTGGCTTCATTACTGCCAACTTGCCAAACAAATAAGTTGCTTGGTGAGGTATCTGAATTTAAATAAAACGCCATGGTTTTCTCATCGCTTGAGAAATTCACACCACGTAGATTTCCCGCAGGTAATTTAGGCATGGCAATTTCATCCGCTGTTTGCGTGTCTTTTACTGTGACCTTTGTGCTGGCATCAGCATTTACACCGCTTACTTGGTAACGCCCAGATTTAGAAAAGTAAATAAAGCTAACGTCCCAATCATCTTTTAATGCTGGGCTGTGCTTGCCTGTGGCGAGCTCATATTGCCACACCTCTGAAAACTCTCCTTTAGCGTCTGTTGAGTAGTATAAATATTTGCTGTCTACAGAGAAGGTCTCAGGCGTATATTGTGCTGGTGTATCGTGTTTTGAAATTAATTGCGGCTTGAGGGTTTTCTTATAGGTATCAAGAATAAACGTATCGCTGTCTTTATTGGTATTATTTTTAGACAGTGCAATGTAGCGTCCATCGGGGCTAATTGCGCCCACATCTAGTCCTTGTGTGTTTTGATAAACGGGCGTGACTTTATAGGTTTTGCTATCTACACGATACAAGTCCATAAACTTGGCATCGCGTTGATTACTGGTAATAAAAAACTGACTGCCATCTTTAGTAAAGCCTGCAAAACTTGCGCGGGTTTCTTCCCCTGGAGTTAAATCTTTGATTGAACCATCAACTTCACGCACATAAACATGGTAGCGCTCATTACCGCCTGAGTCCTTGGTAAATAGTACACGCTCATCATTTGGGAAATAGCTAATAGGGTAGGTGCTGTCTTCAAAATTGGTTAGGCGCGTTTTGCTACCTGTTTTTATGTCAACTTCATACAAGCTGTAGATACCGCTTTCATCGCTACTAACTAGAACTTTATCGCCAGTCGGGGAAAAGCTACTGCCCATGATAGATGTTGTATCAAAAAAGGTTTTAGCGTTATAGGTTTTTACTTGTTGTGTTTGCTCAGTTGCCACAGGGGTAGAGGCTGAATTATTAGATTGACTGCAACCTGTTAATGCAATTGATACTGCACAGGTAATACAGGCAAATTTGAGGGCTTTTTTCATAGATACATTCCTTGGATTATAATTATAGACTTTTAGTGTTAACCGAACATTTTTTAAACGCAAGTAATTAGCCTATTCGAACTGCAATAAAGTGTTACAAACCATGTAGCCCACGGAAATAGAAATCCAGTTATAATTCACTTTCAAAATCAGGGAGTATTTATGATAGAAGTCATTGGGTTACATAAACAGTTTGCTGAAAACGTATTGTACAGTGGCTATAGTGTGCAGTTTTGTGCACCTAAAATATGCATTGAAGCGCCTAATGGCCAAGGTAAAACAACGTTGTTGATGATGTTGGCAGAGCTCGAAACGCGCCAAAGTGGGCAGATTTTATTTTCTAAAAAAGCATTAACCGAACCGCATAAACAAGTTGCTATAGCCTCAGACTGTATTGCTTTACCTGACTTTCTTACGGCAAAGCAAATTATTAACTTGTCCGTGAATACGCTGGGTTGTGATTGGCCAACGACAATAATAGATGGGTTTAATTTCAATGAATTTTTAAATACTCGTTTTGATGCGCTGTCGTCAGGTAATCAAAAGAAATGCCAGTTAATTTTAGCGCTTATGCGTGACGCACCTTATTTACTTCTAGACGAACCCAGCGCAGCACTTGATCAAGCCAGTATTCAGTATTTATTAGTGCTGCTTGATGAATATCTAATAGATAAGCCAAATGGGCAAATAGTCATCACTTGCCATGAACCAGCGCCATTTATTGAGCGTGGCTTTGAGTGTATACCGTTATGATTGCAAATTTAAAACAATCAATCGGGCAATATCGCTCCTTTATGGATTATCGTTATCAGGCTTACAAAACTGAACTCACGCAATTATTGTTGCAACTTAAAAACTTTGGCTTGTTATTTCTAGTGGTACTTGGCTCTGCCATGCTTGGTATGATTTTACTGTTGTTTTTAGGGCTGGGAAAAATTATCGATAGCAGCGATGCACCGCAGTATGGTGCACAGATGGCTTGGCTGTATTTGCTGTTGCAAAGTGTCATGTTGAGCGCAATGAAATCTGCTATAAAAAACAGCGCTCAACGTGCCTTTCAACAAACATTGGTGAAGCGATATTGGCTTGGTTTTATGGATATAAAGCTATTACTTTTAAGCAATGGCTGGTTGATTGCGAGCCTCATTATCGCGATTGATCTTAGTGTGAGTCAGTGGCTTAGAGTGCCGCATTTCTGGTTGTTTTTACTATTGCAATTTGTGCTCGGCATTTTATGTTTATACAAGCCAATAGCGCTGGTTTATGGTTTTTTGTTATCCGCAATTTGGGCAACGTTACCGCTTGATGTCAGTCCATTGCTTTATCATAGCGGCTTTGTTCTGTTATTTGCGCTAAGTACCTTGATGGCCCCTTTTAATGCTACAGCTAAGCTAAAGTTGAATTCACTTACAGGCTTTTGGCTGTTATTTTTTATGCATAATAGCTGGGCTTTGATATGGCGAGGAGCTTTATTACTATGTGTATTTATGGCATCCAAGGTGTTGTTACAAGAGCGCGCTGATTTAGCTGCTATATTCAGTATTTTGTCACTTGCCTTTGTGGTGTTATTTAGTAGCTCACTACAATTTGATTGTCGTCACCTATATCAGCAGTACAGTGTGTTTTTTAACATGCAGAATAAGCAAACAGCATTCTTTGTTAGCTTATTTATTCCTAGCTTAATTGTATTATTACTCGCACTGGTTGGTTTTGTGGTTTTATTTAAGCAAGCAAATTGCTTATTGCTAGTAATAGGGGGTGTTTGGTGTTTACTACAACAGGCCTTAGCGCAAAAAAAACCAGCGCATTATGCGCTGGTTTGGATGGTTATAACAGGTGTGTTGCTTAGCTTTTATTAGTAAAGTTAAGCAGCATCTGCCTTTTTAGCTTTAGCTTTGCTATTACGAGCTGCTTTGCCAGCAAGTAAATCTGCAGGGTCAAAGTCATCAACATTAATCACGTCTAGACGATCTTTTTCTACTGCAGCGAGCTTATCGGCTTCTGCTTGGCTTAAAATACCCGCTTCTAAACCCATTTGCGCCACTTTATCAAGCTGGAAGAATGGCAGCTTTACGCCTTTCTCTTTACATACACGCTCAAACAATGGCTCTACTTCTAGAACGTCTTTAAGCGTTTGCTCTTGACGGCCTACAAGGTTAAGCGGTTCGTTTGTAAGGTATACATAGCTTGCTAAACGATTACGTGTTTCGCTAGGAACTTGTAACAACTGCGCTAGTTTGTGCTCAAGTTTGTCGGTAGGTTTACGAACCGGACGACCAAACGGGAATAACAATACTTTTAAAACACCACGTAGTGGAGCCGACGGCATGTTATTGATTAAGTCAGCAAGTGCACGCTGGCAGTGGTAAAGGTGATCCTGACAGCTCCATTGAACCAATGCAAAATCTTCTTTTTTACGGCCTTCGTCGTTGTAACGTTTTAGCGTTGCAGATACTAAGTAAAGGTAACTTAATAAGTCGCCTAAACGTGCTGAAATACGTTCTTTACGTTTAAGAGAACCACCAAATACCGCCATGCTAATGTCTGACATAAGTGCAAGTGATGCACTAAAGCGAGACGCAATACGGTAAAACTCTGCAGTTTCGTCTTTGTATGGCACGCTAGTAAAGCGAGCGCCAGTAAGCGCAAGCCATTTAGTACGTACTAGGTTAGACATGGTAAAGCCAATGTGACCCATTAGCGCTTTATCAAATACGTTAAGCGCTTCTTCGCGGTCTTCAATTTCACACGCACCTAGCTCGGTAAGTACAAATGGATGACAACGAATTGCACCTTGACCATAAATAATCATATTACGGGTCAAGATGTTTGCACCTTCAACGGTAATGGCAATAGGTGCACCTTGATAGCCACGACCCAAATAGTTATTTGGCCCAAGCATGATCCCTTTACCGCCTAGCACGTCCATTGCATGAATGGTTGAATCGCGCATTTGCTCGGTAAGGTGGTACTTAATAATCGCCGACACAACTGATGGCTTCTCGCCTAAATCAACCGCGCCCGTAGACATGCTTACTGCAGCGTCTGAGCTGTAAGCATAACCAGCAAGTTTGGCCATTGATTCTTCAACCCCTTCCATTTTACCAATAGGTAAGCGGAATTGACGACGAATACGGCTATAAGCACCGGTTGCTACTGCAATCATTTTAATGCCACCGGCTGAATTTGACGGCAACGTAATAGCACGACCAACCGATAAACATTCAACTAGCATACGCCAGCCTTGACCAGCCATTTCTGGGCCGCCAATAATGTAATCAAGTGGAACGAAAATATCTTTACCGCGAGTAGGGCCGTTTTGGAACGGCACATTAAGCGGGAAGTGACGACGACCAATTTCTACCCCAGGGGTATCTGTTGGGATAAGTGCACAGGTAATACCTGGCTCTTTAACGTCGCTTAATAATCCATCAGGATCTTGTAACTTAAATGCTAGACCAAGTACCGTAGCTACAGGCGCAAGTGTTATGTAACGTTTGTTCCATGTAAGGCTTACACCAACTACTTCTTCGCCATTCCATTGCCCTTTACACACTACACCGTAGTCTGGAATTGAGCTTGCATCAGAACCCGCCTCTGGCGAGGTAAGTGCAAAACATGGAATTTCTTGACCGCTTGCTAAACGCGGTAAGTAATGATTTTTTTGATCTTCAGTACCATAGTGCTGTAATAGCTCACCTGGGCCTAACGAGTTAGGTACACCAACAATTGACGAAAGCAATGTTGATTTACTGGTTAGTTTTTGCAGTACACACGATTGTGCAAATGCAGAGAATTCTAAGCCGCCGTATTCCTTTTTAATGATCATGGCAAAGAATTTGTTATCTTTTAGATATTGCCATACATCCTGAGGTAAATCAGTCAGCTCATGCGTAGCTTCCCAATCGTCCAGCATACTACATACAACTTCAACAGGGCCGTCGATAAATGCCTGCTCTTCAATAGTAAGTTTTGGAACTGGATACTGGTGAAGTTTTTTCCAATCTGGATTACCACAAAATAAATCCGCTTCCCACCACGTAGTACCCGCATCGATTGCTGACTTTTCTGTGTCAGACATACTCGGTGTTACTTTTTTAAAGATGGTGAAAATAGGTTTGATAATGTATTGCTGGCGAATACCAGTAACAGAAAGAGGCACTGCGATGATTAAAAAGATCACCCAGCTAATTAAACCAAAAGCACCAGCAAAGGTACCAATTAATAATGTTGCGGCAGAAACACCAAGTGCTGTGTTCCAACTCGCTCTGTGGTAAAGCGCAATGCTGAGCAGTGCGATTAAACCAAGTGTAAATATGAGTGTCATTGCTAATTCCTTAATAGAGGTCAGACCACCTCGTTTAGAGTAGCGCTAGTAACGCTAAGTTTCAAGTACATTACTTAGATTAAAGTGTAGTTATCGGTACGATTATTACAATGCGTTGTATGTTATACGAACAGTTTGGCTGTAATCGTTTATTTTGGCTTATCATAAAAAAATATAAGCATTAAAAAAATCAATTAATCTAGTAGTAATATAAGTTTAATTAAGTAAATATACTTATGATTATCAGTGTACGCTTATTAAAAATAGAACGATATTCTATGTTTAGCTTTTTAAAGGTTTATTTATTTTATGTGTGAATTACTTGGCATGTCAGCCAATGTGCCAACGGATATTTGTTTTAGTTTTTCAGGGTTGTTGGAGCGTGGTGGAAATACTGGCCCGCATAAAGACGGCTGGGGTATTACTTTTTATGAAGGTAAAGGCTGCAGAACCTTTAAAGATCCAGAGCCAAGTTACCAGTCAGAAATAGCAAAGCTGGTAAAAGCGTACCCAATTAAAAGCGTATCGGTAATTAGTCATATTCGCCAAGGGAATCGTGGTCGGGTGTGTCTTGAAAACACTCATCCGTTTACCCGAGAGTTGTGGGGGCGCGAAATAACCTATGCACACAATGGGCAGCTTTCAAATTATCACGATTTAAAACCAGAGTATTATCGACCTGTGGGAAACACCGACAGTGAACTCGCTTTTTGTTGGTTACTTGACAAAATTCGCGAAAAATACCCAAAGCGTCCAAGTAATATGGCATCGGTTTTTAGATACGCCGCCAAGCTTTCGCATACGCTACGTGAAAAGGGCGTATTTAATATGTTATTGACCGATGGTGTATTTGTTTTAGCGTATTGTACTAATAACTTACACTATATAACGCGCCGTGCGCCATTTGGTAAAGCTACATTGATTGATGCGGACATGGTGGTCGACTTTCAACAAGAAACCACGCCAAACGATGTAGTGACGGTTATAGCCACAAGGCCTTTGACGAATGATGAGCGCTGGCAAAAAATGCAGCCAGGAGAGTTTGCGTTATTTAAAATGGGTGAATTAATGTAGCTTGGGTAGAGTGAAATGAAACCCAGCTTAAAGTTTTAAATTTAAGTATTAAAATGAAAAGCCCAAGTTATGGTCGTCACACTTGGGCCTTTCACCTTGTAAGCAATTTATTCAGGTGTTATTTCGTTTTTCACTTCTGCAGGTAAAGCAGGTGGGTTGATCACGGTAAACGATTTCATTTGCACTTCAAACTGCTCCACACCTTTTTCACCCTTCCACATGCGCACTAGCATGTAATCCATTTCTGGGGCAAACCAGGCTAAAGCTTGGCGTTTATCGTTATCGTATAAGCGTTTAACTTTCACTGCTTCTACATTACCTATAGGCAGAGAAATCATTTCGGTTTCTACCACTTCAAAGTCGTAGTCACGGCAATTACCTTTTTTATCAACCAACGGAAACGAGAAGTTGGTTTTGCCTTTTTTAAGACCTTCACGTACTTGTACTTGATAAGAAATACCATCTTGGAAGTTATCATGCCATTGGCATTTTAACGGGTAATCGCTGGTGTTACTGGTAACAGTTTTGGTTAGACGGTCAAAGTTAATTTCATACTTTTTGTCAGGCCCAGTGCCTGTGCGGATCATCGTGTAATCAATAGGCTCTACTTTATCATTCATAAAGCTAAAGGTTGATGACTCTTGACGTGAGTCAGAGAAAATCATCCATTCAATATCGCTGTGGTAAGTGACTTGGTAGTTATTATTATCGAGTTTTTTTAGTTCACGCTCGGCTTTGCCATGATTAGTGCCTTTGCGCAAAATATCATAACTAGCTTGGTACTGGGTTAACTCGCCTGCAATCAGGCTGGTAGGAAGTAATAAAGTGCCCGCACATAGTAGCCAAGCACTTAATTTTTTATTTTGGGTAGTGCGCGCCGTGTGCAGGAAGTTGTTTTTCGTCAAGAACTGCATAATCTGCTTCCATCGTAAGTCGTTGTTCACTGAACCACTTGACCACCAAAGGATAAATTATGTGCTCTTGCGCATGCACACGTTTAGCGAGCGTGTCTGCTGTATCGTTTGCTAATACAGGCACTTTAGCTTGAAGAATAACGGGTCCGCCATCTAATTCTTCAGTTACAAAGTGAACACTAACGCCGTGAACGTCGTCTTTTGCATCAATTGCTCTTTGGTGGGTATTCAGCCCCTGGTACTTAGGCAACAAAGATGGATGAATGTTCAACATTTTTCCAACATATTTTTGCACTAAGCTAGGAGTTAGAATACGCATAAACCCAGCTAATACAACTAGATTTGGTTCAAAAGAGTCAATTATATGCATTAACTGGGCATCGTAAGCTTCGCGTGAGTCAAACTCTTTATGACTCAGTACTTGCGTAGCAATGCCTACACTTTTTGCACGCTCTAACCCATATGCGTCTGCTTTATTACTAATAACAGCCGCAATATGAGCGTTTATCTCGCCGCTTTCACAGGCATCAATAATGGCTTGTAAATTTGAGCCACTGCCTGAGATTAAAACTACTAGACGAGTGGGTGCCATTACGCAGCACCACCTACAATTTCAACTTGCTCTTCGCCCGCAACCGCATCTTGAATTTCACCAAGGTGCCATGCGTTTTCGCCAAGATCTTTTAAAATGTTAATGCTGTTATCAAGTTGATCTGCAGGTACAACTAACACCATACCTACGCCACAGTTGAATGTGCGGTACATTTCGTGAGTGGTAATATTGCCATTTTCTTGCAACCAACTAAATACAGTAGGCCACTGCCAGCTATCACCTTTAACAACCGCTTTAGCAGATTCAGGTAATACACGAGGGATATTTTCCCAAAAACCGCCACCAGTAATATGCGAAAGCGCATGCACATCTACTTGCTTAAACAACTCAAGTAATGGCTTAACGTAAATGCGTGTTGGTTCTAAAAGGTGCTCACCTAAGGTTTTGCCATCAATCACTTGGTTAGTATCAGCGTTAGAGACTTCTAATACTTTACGAATTAGTGAGAAACCGTTTGAGTGTGGACCACTAGAAGCAAGCGCAATTAGCTGATCGCCTGCGGCTACTTTAGTGCCATCAATAATTTTTGATTTTTCTACCACACCGGTACAAAAGCCTGCCATGTCGTAGTCTTCACCATCATACATACCTGGCATTTCAGCTGTTTCGCCACCAATTAGGGCACAACCTGAAATTTCACAACCTTTACCAATACCGGTTACTACGTCGGCTGCTGTGTCTACATCTAGTTTACCCGTTGCATAGTAATCTAGAAAAAACAGGGGTTCAGCGCCTTGTACTATTAAATCGTTTACACACATCGCAACTAAGTCGATACCTACGGTATCGTGCTTTTTAAGGTCAATTGCTAAACGTAACTTAGTGCCAACACCATCAGTGCCTGCTACAAGTACAGGTTGCTTATAACCTTCAGGAATTTCGCAAAGTGCGCCAAAACCACCAATTCCGCCCATCACTTCAGGACGACGAGTTTTTTTAACTACGCCTTTAATACGCTCAACAAGTGCATTACCAGCGTCGATATCTACGCCCGCGTCTTTATAGCTTAGAGACTGTTTTTGTTCGCTCACAGGTTTTCCTCAAAATAGTTGTTTTGATGCTTACTTAGAAACGCGCGTATTTTACAACAATTGCAGGAGCGCGGCTAGTTGAAATCTATATTTGATTTTAAAGACAAGGACACTTGTCCGCTAATTGTTGCATTAGTAAACAAAAAAAGCGCCCAATGGCGCTTTTTAACATGAAAATAAAAATTAATACTACAAATTAGGCTTTTGCTGTAAGTATCGCTCTAAGTGGAGCAGGGTAGCCTTCAATGGTTTTACTGGTGTCAGTAGGGTCTAAAAAGTCAACTAAAGATTCGTTTTCCATCCAGTCAGTTTTACGCTGCTCGTCGAGCGTTGTAATAGCACAATCTTTAATTTGCACATCTTTAAAGCCAACACGTTCCATCCACAATTTTAATGCCGCAGTGCTTGGAATAAACCATACATTACGCATTTTTGCGTAGCGGTCGGTCGGTACTAAAACGGTGTTTTCATCGCCTTCAATAACTAAAGTTTCAAGTACTAGCTCACCACCAGGGCGAAGCTGTGCCTTTAATTGCGCTAAAAAGTCGATAGGTGAGCGACGGTGATAAAGTACTCCCATCGAAAATACCGTATCAAATGCTTTAAGCTCTGGCAGGGCTTCTACACCTAATGGTAATAAATGCACGTTTTCATCAGGGTTGAAGTGTTTAATTGCCTGAAACTGGCACAAAAATAAGTCAGATGGGTCAATACCCACCACAAACTGTGCACCTTCACCGCGCATACGCCATAAGTGATATCCCGAGCCACAACCAATATCTAATACAGTACGGCCTTTTAATGGCTCAATATGCGGTAGAAGTCGATCCCATTTCCAGTCACTGCGCCATTCTGTATTAATGTCGATACCGTGCACATTAAATGGGCCTTTACGCCAAGGCATCATTCGTTTTAATAAATGCGTGGTTTGCTTTTTTTCGCCTTCAGTCATTTCGCCAGGCGCGCCTATTGCTACTTTGCTGACAATATCAACTTGGTTTGTTGATACCTCAGGTAAGTTTTTTAGTACTTTTTGCCATTGAGGCAAATCGCCATGGCTGGCCTCTTGTTGCCAATGCTTTAATTGCGCAGGCAAGGTTTCTAGCCAGTGGCTAAGTGGGCTTTGTGCAATAGCAGCGTAAAATTGGTTAAACCATGCAGACATGTGTCACTCTCTAAATTATTTAATTGCTACCATTGAGCAAAAATTAAAACATTGATACCACACTTGCGTTTGGCTAAAACCAATGTCGCTTAAACGTTGTGTATGTGTGCTAAGTGTATCGGGGCGCATTACGTTTTCAATGGCGGTACGCTTTTGGCTTATTTCCAGCTCAGAGTAGCCATTATGACGTTTAAAGTCGTGGTGCAAGTCAATCAGTAAGTTATCACATTGCTCATTTTCGGCTTTAATTTTTTCACTTAATAGCAAAACGCCACCGGGTTTTAAATTAGCGTATATTTTTTCAAGTACCGTTTTGCGCTGCGCAGGTGGAATAAACTGCAGAGTAAAATTCATCGCTACTACTGAGGCATTTTGAATATCAAGCTCGTTAATATCACCTAATGTAACCGTTACAGGAACATCAGATCTGAACCCTTGTAAATGGACCTTACAACGCTCCACCATGGCTTGTGAGTTATCTACAGCAATAATATGACAGCTATCAGTTTGAATATTACGGCGCATACTTAGGGTAACCGCCCCTAACGAGCAGCCTAGGTCATACAAATTTGAATTTGGCTGAGCATACTCACCAGCTAATTTTCCCATAGTACTTACTATGGTGGCGTAACCGGGTACCGAGCGTTGGATCATGTCGGGAAATACTTCAACCACGTTTTGATCAAAACTAAAGTCTTTTACTTGTTGCTCAGAGGCATAAATACTGTCTTTTATACTCACGAAGGCAGTCTCTTTGAAAATAATAGTGCTATTTTAACATTTTATGCTGGATAGTCAGTGATAAATTCAGTAGCTTGACTAGAATTATGAAGAATAAGTATAAAAGAGATTATTAAATGAGCAAAAGTAAGGTTATTAGTACCGACGATATATTAGCAACATTATGCCACTCAGTAACGGGTGTACTTTCATCAGCCAGCGGCAACGAGATCAGCTATTCAGCCATGGTACAAAAAATTACCCGGACATGTATGCGACCAGACATAGGTTGTTTTGTTTTATTTGACGGGGGCTTTACCGGCTTAGTTGTTACCAACTTTACGGCGCAAGCGGCGATGGAAATTTATGGCGATTACATGCGTAATATGGGCATGCCAGAAGACGAAATCGCGCATAGTCACTTATCTGATGACGTTTCAAACGTGATGGGTGAGTTGATGAACCAAATAGTGGGAGACTTCACGTCAAAAGTGCGTGAACAGCTACATACCTCTATTACCCAAAACCAGCCAAAAATGATGGCTATTAATAAGCAAGTGCAAATATCGGTTGATACCACTATGGATCGCCCGCAAGCTCGCCGTGTAACGTTTACGACTCGCAATCAAAATATCTTCTATTTAGAATTGGCGATGGATAAAACAGAGTTTATTAAACTTCACGACTTTGACATTGTAGAAGCTGTAGACCCAGACGACATTATCGCAAACGAAGCCAAGCAAAAAGCGGATAAAGAAAAAGCAAAACAGCCAAAGCAAGATGATAGCGACGACGACTTTATGGCCGAATTAGGGCTTTAACGTTTTAAGTAGGTTGGGTTGAGTGAAACGAAATCTAACGAGCTAGCTGTCAGTTTGTAGCTATCAGTAAATTATAAAAAACGCGATTTAGTATCGCGTTTTTTATTAACGAGGGCTTTCATTATGAACTCGTGTGTCATTGAATTTTGGCTGACTGCTGACTGCTGACTGCTGACTGCTGACTGCTGACTGCTGACTGCTGACTGCTGACTGCTGACCGCTGACCGCTCAATTATACGGATTTTCACCCATCGCAATAGCCACACAAAAAATCCGTAAATCCAGCTCTAGCTGATGGTACTGCGGCTCCATATGGCAGCACAGTTTATAAAAGCCTTTGTTATGGTCCTTTTCTTTAAAATGCGCGAGTTCGTGCACCACTAATGCTTTTAATAATGGCTCTGGCGCGCGCAGTAAATCGCTGTTTATTGCTAAATCGTGCTTGCGGGTTTTACCTTGCATACGGTACGTGTGGGTACCGAGCGCATTGGTAACCATATCACCTTGTTTTTTAAACGCAGCGCGGCCAAATGGCGGGGCGTTTTTTAAATACTGCTTTTTAAGCTCAGTGGCGTAGCTATACAGTAACTTATCACTGGTAATACGATGCGCCTGCGGGTACTTTTTAAGTAAATACTCACTTACCTTTCCTGCTTTTATTAGTCCTAACACTTGCTCAACGATATTGGCAGGGTAGCCGGTAAAGTAACGTGCGTATTCACTCATTATTGTCTCTGTATTTTGAATTTATTTTTAAAAAAGTGCTTGCTGGTGGGCTTCTTTTTCGCCACTAAATGGATTGAGTACATTGTGATTATACCCCAAATCTTGGCAAAACTGGCGAGCCAGTAAGGGCGCTTCGCGGTTATCAGCGGTATGAAAAAACACATAGGGGCTTTTGCCCTCATCGAGCCACTGGGTTACTTTGCTAAGCCAAGGCTGATAAAAGGTCTTATAATCGTTTTCTAAATCAGCAATAACGAAGCGCGCCATAGGCTGCGAGCCCGTAGCAATAGCGTGCACTGGTAAATAAGGCTTTTTTTGTTGTGCATCTATGAGTGCTTCGGTTGTGGGTTTAACCGCAAATAATGCGCGGGTATCCATTGCAATGCGGTTTATATTGTGTGCCATTAAAAGCTGATTAAGCGCGATTTCGGCCTCACCTTTTTTGAAAAAATCAGGGTGGCGTACCTCAACCCCATAGTTTAGCTCTTTAGGAAGTAACTCAATAAAAGCGGCAAGCTTCGCTAAATGCTGTGGGGCAAACGCTTTAGGTAATTGCAGCATTATTTGCCCTGTTTTTTCAAATAGCGGGGCGAATAAATTAAGCCAATTAGTTAGCTCATGTTGCACGTTAGTAAGTTGGAGTTCGTGACTAAAGCGCCGATGAAATTTAAAGGTAAATTTAAACTCATCAGGTACACTGGCAGCCCATCGTAATACAGTGTCAGGTGAGGGGTCGGCGTAAAAGCTAGTATTACCTTCTACCGAATTAAAATGCTGCGCATATTCGCTAAGCATATCGGCATTTTTACACTGGCGTGAAAATAAGTTTCCTTTCCATGCGTTGCTCGACCACTGCGGGCATCCAATATATAGCATACAAACAAAAGCCTTGTTATAAAGTGCCGGTAGTGTAACAAATAACAAAACGGTGCGCTGTAAATTCAACCCCGAAAGGTAAACACGCCCTAGCATCTTCAACCGACTTGGGTATAATGCAGGGCTTAATTTGATTATTTTGAATTGCTAGCGGTTTTATTTTCATTTTGGTGTTTATAAAAACTTTTAAAACAACAGTGTTTAACCGCTATATGCCTTTTATCTGACAGGAAAACTATGCGCTCTATATACTGCGGACAGCTAAATAAAACTCACGTAGATCAGGAAGTTGAACTATGTGGCTGGATCAACAAACGACGTGACCTTGGCGGACTTATCTTTGTCGATTTACGTGATAGAGAAGGTTTAGTACAAGTTGTATTCGATCCGGAAGTTGAAGGACTAATGGAAACAGCTAACAAACTTCGTCAAGAATTTTGTGTTCAGTTAAAAGGGATTGTACGCGCTCGCCCAGATAGCCAAGTAAATAAAGACATGGCAACCGGCGAAGTAGAAATTTTAGGCACGGGTTTAACTATTATTAACCGCTCTGAGCCTATGCCACTTGATTTTAACCAAGTGAACTCAGAAGAGCGTCGTTTAAAATACCGTTACTTAGATTTACGTCGTTTAGAAATGAGCGACCGCATTAAATTACGTGCTAAAGCAAGCAGCTTTGTACGTCGCTTTTTAGATGAAAATGGCTTTTTAGATATCGAAACGCCAGTGCTAACTAAAGCAACGCCTGAAGGTGCTCGCGATTACTTAGTACCGAGTCGTGTTCATAAAGGTAGCTTTTACGCATTACCACAGTCGCCACAGTTGTTTAAGCAATTGTTGATGATGTCGGGTTTTGACCGTTACTACCAAATTGTTAAATGCTTCCGTGATGAAGACTTACGTGCTGACCGTCAACCTGAATTTACTCAAATAGATTTAGAAACCTCGTTCATGAGCTCTGATCAAGTACGTGGTATGACAGAGAAAATGATCCGTGAAATGTGGCAGTCATTACTAAATGTTGATTTAGGTGATTTCCCAATTATGCCTTACTCTGAGGCAATGAGCCTATATGGTTCTGATAAGCCAGACTTACGTAACCCAATGAAGCTTATTGATGTAGCCGATTTAGTAAAAGACGTAGAATTTAAAGTATTCTCAGGCCCAGCAAACGATGAAAAAGGCCGTGTTGCAGTACTAACGGTACCAGGTGGCGCATCACTTTCTCGTAAGCAACTAGATGATTACACTAAGTTTATCGGTATTTACGGTGCTAAAGGTTTAGCATGGATGAAAGTAAATGACCGTGATGCAGGCGTTGAGGGCGTGCAATCGCCAATCGCTAAATTCTTAAATGAAGATGTGATCACGCAGTTACTTGAACGTACTAATGCACAAACAGGCGATATCATTTTATTTGGTGCGGATAAACGCAACACCGTAAATGAAGCCATGGGCGCACTTCGTTTAAAAATTGGTATTGATTTAGAAATCACTAATTTAGATAGCTGGGCACCACTTTGGGTTGTTGACTTCCCAATGTTTGAAGAAGATGACGAAGGCACACTACACGCTGTACACCATCCATTTACTGCACCAAAAGATATTAGTGCCAGTGAGCTTGAAGCAAACCCAGCAGCGGCTATTTCAGATGCTTACGATATGGTATTAAACGGCTACGAAGTGGGCGGTGGCTCGGTACGTATTCACAATGCAGATATGCAAGAAGCAGCATTTAGAATTTTAGGTATTGAAGCGCAAGAGCAGCAAGATAAATTTGGTTTCTTACTTGATGCACTTAAATACGGCACACCGCCGCATGCAGGTTTAGCGTTCGGTTTAGACCGTTTAGTTATGTTGTTATGTGGTACTGATAACATTCGTGACGTTATTGCTTTCCCTAAAACCACACAAGCATCGTGTTTATTAACCGATGCGCCTAGCAAAGCAAACAGCGATTCGCTGACAGAGCTTGCTATTAGTGTAGTTGAGAAAGAATTACCAAGCGCAGAATAAAGCTAGTGTTTAGTTAGATCAAAACCCCTTAGGCTTCGTACCTAAGGGGTTTTTTGTTTGGCATAACCCAATTTAGGTGCTTTATTTTTATGAGCGAGTTATTTAAAGATAGTCATTATTTTGATCAGTCATTTTCAAACTTTACAGCAAATGCAAAGCGCTTTAGCGATATTGAGTTTGAACAATGTCAGTTTATTGATTGCGATTTTAGTCACAGCCAGTTTAGTGCCTGTCGGTTTATAGAGTGTGAATTTATTAACTGTAATTTGACTGAGCTTAATTGGAATTACAGCTCACTAGAAGGGGTGAGCTTTGCAAATTGTAAACTCAATAGCATAATGTGGGGACAAGTAAATTGGCCACAATTAGCGCTAACGTCACCGGTGAGTTTTAAACAGTGTGAGCTGAGCCATAGTTCGTTTTTTGAATTACAGTTAAAAGCGTTAACAATGACGAACTGTTTTGCCAAAGATGTTGATTTTAGGCACGCTAACTTAACTCAAAGCAACTTCTCGGATACTGACTTTAGAGACAGCCTGTTTCATCAAACTAATTTGAGAAAAGCAAACTTTGTTGGCGCAACGCAATTTAATATTGATATAACAAGCAATGATGTGAGTAATGCAAAGTTTGAACGGCTTGAAGCGTTAAATTTATTAGCTGGACTTGATATCGAGCTGGTTGATTAGCCGCAAGAGCTTACGGCTAATCCGTTATTATATTTGCTATTAGCAAGCAGGGCCATTTTTGTTGCGCGCGCTAGCAAGTGCACGGGCTATGCTCAATAGCTCTGGCGAAATATCATCAGCGCCATCTTTAATCAGTTTGGTTACATCACCAGATGAATATAAGCTATCACGCGGCGATTTAATTCCCAGCTCTCTCACAAAGTCTTTGGTTTTACCTGTACTGCCGGTTTCAATGAACTTAAAAATAATCCGTTCATTGTTACTTTTCGGCTCGGCTTGTAACACTTTAATTTCTTCTTGGTAGGCTTCAATTCTGCTTTGGAGAATGTCGATGCGTTGTTCAATGCTGCTATATGATTTCATGAATGGATTCTTTTGCGATAATAGTAAAACAATAATCGCTATTATCGCACAAATTAGCAAAGGCGCGCGCTAACCTTTATAATAAAAATTAATGTTAGTTAAAAATGTATATGTAATACAAGGGAATGCATGTTAAAAATTATAAAAAAGCGTTTAATGTTAAGTGCACTGACTTTAAGTTCTACGCTATTTGCATCATCAAGTTATGCCCAAGACGATGCAATCATTGATGAAAGTCGTAATCGCTCTATACCTGTAAATATTACCCTACCAGCTAACCACCTTAAGTGCAGCGCGCAATTAAAATGCCCAGTGGTATTTGTAAATGCAGGGTATGGCATTAGCCACGATGAATACACCTTTGCGAGTAAGTTATTTAATGCGCAAGGCTATTTAAGCATTGCGGTAGCACATGAACTTAAAAGTGACCCTGCACTTAATCGTGCGCAGCCATACCTAACTACTCGTATGGAAAATTGGCACCGGGGTGTTGTAACCCTCAAATTTTTAGTCAACGAGCTAAGTGTTAAATACCCTGAGTATGATTTTACAAAACTCACTTTATTTGGTCACTCAAATGGTGGAGATATTTCAGCCTTGTATGCAGCTATTTATCCAAGTGAAGTAAGCCAATTAATTACGCTCGATCACCGCCGCATGTTATTGCCACGCAATAAAAACACACGCGTGCTCACACTGCGCGGTAGTGATTATCCAGCCGATGCAAACGTGCTTTTAACCGACCAAGAGTTAACCGTTTATCCTGTTACGCAAACGTTGATAGAAAAATCACGTCACAACGATATGTACGATGGCGGGCCTAAATGGCTGGTGGATAGAATGAGTAAAGAGGTAGCGGCGTTTTTAGAAAATTAAACGATACAGTCAGTTTTTAAATTAAAATCCTAAATATAGCGCAGGGCTTACTGCGCTATTTTTGTTTTAGTTACCCCACTAATTCACTAACCACCAAAGGGCTGTTATGTAGCGTTTTATGCACAGGGCATTTGTCGGCTATTTCGAGTAATCGATTTCGCTGAGCGTCAGTTAAATCACCTTGTAAGGTTATTTTGCGGATAATGGCCTCTAGATTGCCGGTTTTTTCACAATCATCACAATCTTGGTTGTAATTGCGGGTATGGTTGAGCTCTACTTTTATGTGCTCTAGCGGCAACTCTTTGCGACTTGCATACATGCGAAGTGTCATTGCAGTACAAGCTCCAAGCCCAGCGAGTAAATGATCATAAGGGTCTGGGCCTAAGTTTTTACCACCGGCATCGGTAGGCTCATCAGCAAGCCATGTATGGTTTTTAGTACTCACGTGCTGAGTGAATTTATGATCTTTTTCTTCAACTAATACACTGCCGTTAGTTAATTTTGCACTATAGGGTGTTTTATCGTATTCAACATAGCGATTAGCCCACGTAGCAATGACATCGGCTGCGTAGTTAGCGTCTTCTTTATTGCTGAGTAAATGATCGGCATTATCTAAACTAATAAAGCTCTTTGGATGCTTAGCAGCTGCGTAAATTTTTTCGGCTTCACTAATATTCACGGTGGCATCAATAGGAGAATGCATAACTAACAAAGCACGCTTAAGCTTGCCTATATGGCTGTTATCGTATTTGGCGATGTCATCTATAAATTGCTTTTTAATCGTAAATTCCCGCCCAGCTAAACACACTTTTGCTTCACCCGATTGGTTTATTTCATCTAAATGAGCAGCAAAGTTATGAGTAACATGCTGGGCATCTGATGGCGCGCCTATAGTCGTAATGGCCGATACTTCAGGTATGTGCTCTGCTGCTGCAAGCACCGCAGCACCACCTAAGCTGTGGCCTATCAATAACTGAGGTGCTTTAAAGTGTGTTCTTAAGTGATTGGCTGCAGCCACTAAGTCTTGAATGTTTGATGAAAAGTTACTGTTGGCAAAGTCACCATCGCTATTACCAAGCCCTGTAAAATCAAAGCGTAATACAGCAATGCCTTGCTGAGTGAGCGCGCGACTTATTCGTGTTGCAGCCGCTACATCTTTAGAGCAGGTAAAACAGTGAGCAAATAAGGCATAAAATTTCACTTCACCAGAGGGCTGTTCAAGTTGTCCAGCGAGTTCTAATTCACCGCTTTTAAAAGAAACTTTTTGTCGCATGTAGAGAGCCTTAACAAGTTGATATAGTGTGTGATGCTGATAAGGAATAGATTGGTACGATGGGGTGAAAATTCAATACAAGCGTTATTTTGATCTTGATCAAGCTAGAGAAGGCTTGCTTATTGAGTGCGGACATATGTCCTTATAATTTCAAGGGGGTTTGTCTATCCTCGCACAGCATAAAAATGCAGCCTTTATTACTTGAATTAAGTAGTTAAGCTATATTTGAATGTAATACTAATTTCGTGTAGACCTGTGGCTTAAGCGAATTAGTAAATGGCTTCTAACAACCTACTTACTGGAATGTACCATGCAATTACCTACAGTTGATTATAAAGCGGACGATGCGGCTGCGCAATTTGTTGAATCGTTGAGAAATACTGGTTTTGGCGTATTAAAAAACCATCCTATTCCGCAATCTTTAGTTGAGTCTATTTATGAAAATTGGCAAGACTTTTTTAACTCAGAGCAAAAGCATGAGTTTTTATTTTCAAAAGAAACGCAAGATGGTTATTTTCCACCGTCGGTATCAGAAGTAGCTAAAGGCCATACGGTAAAAGACATTAAAGAGTACTTTCATGTTTACCCTAAAGGCCG
Organism: Pseudoalteromonas sp. S1612; assembly: GCF_005887175.1. GTDB lineage: Bacteria > Pseudomonadota > Gammaproteobacteria > Enterobacterales > Alteromonadaceae > Pseudoalteromonas > Pseudoalteromonas undina. The sequence goes on from NZ_PNDH01000050.1 coordinate 20,935, forward strand.
TGTTCCTGCACAATTAGAAGCTGATGTGCGTGAGTACTACCGTTTAGCTAATGAATTTGCGGCAACATTATTAAGCTGGGTTCAGGCTGAAGCGCCTGAAGAAGTGCGTGCTAAGTTCTCTATTGATTTAAAAGATATGATTGCCCAGTCTGAGCAAACGTTGTTACGTATTTTACATTACCCGCCAATGACAGGTGATGAAGAGCCTGGTGCTATTCGTGCTGCTGCGCACGGTGATATTAACTTATTAACCGTATTACCAGCGTCAAATGAGCCAGGCTTACAAGTACAAAAAACCGATGGTGGTTGGTTAGACGTGCCATGTGATTTTGGTAGTCTAATTATTAATATTGGTGACATGTTACAAGAAGCATCGGGTGGCTACTTCCCATCAACGATCCACCGTGTAATTAATCCATCGGGTAAAGCAACAACCAAATCACGTATTTCATTACCATTGTTTTTACACCCTCGTCCAGATGTGGTGTTATCTGATCGCTACACAGCAGATAGCTACTTACAAGAGCGTTTACGTGAGTTAGGTGTAAAATAATCTTTTAGCATTTGTAATGCTCAGGTAAATAAAAAGCGGCTGTTTAGCCGCTTTTTTAGTATTTGTGTTTATTGATTTGGCACAAAGTAAATAATGGCATGCATTCTGAGCCACTAAAGGTATAATGCGCGCAACTGGCCACTTTGGCCTAATTTGAAATAGAGAGTTTATATGAGTTTTGATGGTTTAGGTTTATCACAGTCTTTAGTTAATGCGGTTTTAGAAAAGGGCTATGAAACGCCAACGCCTATTCAGGCTCAAGCTATTCCAGCAATTATTGCACGTCGCGATGTAATGGCCGCAGCGCAAACCGGTACCGGTAAAACAGCTGGTTTTACTTTGCCGCTTATTGAGCGTTTATCGTCGGGCACTAAAGCAAAAAGTAATCATGTTCGTGCGCTTATTTTAACGCCAACCCGTGAGCTTGCGTTGCAAGTAAGTGAAAACGTTGAAGAATATGCTAAGCATTCAAACGTGAGTTCGTTTGTAGTTTACGGTGGTGTTAAAATTAACCCACAAATGCAGCGCCTGCGCAAAGGGGTTGATATTTTAGTGGCGACACCAGGGCGTTTAATTGATTTACACAATCAAAACGCGGTTAAATTTGATAGCGTTGAAGTACTGGTTTTAGATGAAGCCGACCGTATGCTAGACATGGGCTTTATCCATGATATTAAACGCCTAATTGCAAAAATGCCTGAAAAGCGTCAAAACTTAATGTTCTCAGCAACCTTTTCTGACGACATTCGTGCATTGGCAAAAGGGTTAATTAACGATCCGGTTGAAATTTCAGTCGCTGCCAAAAACACCACTGCTAAAAGCGTGACTCAATGCGTATACGCAGTAGATAAAGCGCGTAAAACGGCCCTATTAAGCCATTTAATTCGTAGCAACGATTGGCAACAAGTACTGGTATTTAGTCGTACTAAACACGGTGCTAATCGTTTAGTTAAGCAACTTGAACGCGATGATATTGTTGGCGCGGCAATCCATGGCAATAAATCTCAGGGCGCGCGCGTTAAAGCACTAGAGGGCTTTAAAAGTGGTGAAGTGCGCGTATTAGTGGCAACCGATATTGTTGCACGTGGTTTAGACATTGTTGAATTACCGCATGTTGTAAACTACGACTTACCTAATGTATATGAAGATTATGTTCACCGTATTGGCCGAACTGGTCGTGCGGGGGCATCAGGGCATGCTATTTCGTTTGTAACGGTTGACGATGCAGTAGATTTATACGGCATTGAGCGCTTTATTGGCGAGCTAATTCCACGTGCTGAAGAAGAAGGTTTTGAACCGGCTAACCCTGTTGCAGAGCGCGCACTCGATGCACGCCCGTTACCGGCAAAAAAGCCAAAGAAAAAACAACCATTTAATAAGCCTAAATCAGATAGCAGCAAACCTAACAGCAAAAAGCCTAACAATGGTGGCAATGGTACAGGCCCACGTCGTGGTGGCTCTAAAAAGCCAGCAGCTAAAACCGATGATAATGCACAAAACCCATGGGCAAAGCGTCAATCGGTTGGGGGCAGTGGTCAACGCCGTCGTCGTCCAGCAAATAACGACTAATTAGGTTTAGTTCGCTTTAATAAAAAACGCGCTTACTTTTACTGGTAGCGCGTTTTTTAATGCCTATTTTAAAGCTTTACTAACCGATTAAATAATTAACTGCTAATCCTACAAATAAAGTAACACTGACGCTCAATAACGTTCCTAGCATCACATATTCAGTGAGTTGTTTATCTTTGCTGGCACTTAAGTCGCCAAATCTAAACACGGATTTGGCGGCAATTAAAAACCCAAGCCCTGCAAACTGATCTAATAAAATAAATGTCAGCATAAGTACTCTTTCAAGCATACCAATACTTTGTCCTGCTAAGGGGAGGCTACCATCACTAGAAAAGTGATTAGTTAAACGCTCTAACATCATTCTTATAAATACCGCACTGGGACTTAAAATAATAAAGTAACCAGCTATAACCCACAGCACTTTATCGTTGCACAATAACGCCATCACATTGTCAGCAAATTGCTGATTGTCAGTGAGCCAAATACTTATCGCAATAATGACAGTGATATGTGCAATTTGGTCTAATAAAAAAGGCACTACGCCTTTATTTGAATACGATTTAGCAATATCAATAAAGTAGTGACTGATCATAATAATGCCGGTCGCCAGTAATACGCTGCTTAGTTGTTGCCAGCCAAAACTATATTCCCAAAGTGCCACAACGACTGCACTGGTAATTCCGTGAACCAATACATGGTAGTAAAGTTTTTTTGCTTTAAAATGACGGGTGTTTCTGTCGTTTACCCAGCTCATGGGTTGCCAATAAAAATCAGCGAGTAAGTGGCCAATAATCAGTGCGACGAGTAATAGTGAAAATTCCATTAGTCATGTCCTTGCTGTATGCTTTTAAGCTGTTGTTGTGCATGTAAAATAAATCGTTCTATCAGCTGATAGTTAGCAAGATTAAGCAGCTTAGTAACGTTTTCGCGGCTGGTGTTGAGCTCTTTAGCTAAAGCTGCATGGTTGTTATTAGCATGGGTTAAATATACATACAAAGCATTTGCTTGTTTTTGGGTTATTTTACACAGTAATACATCGACAAACGCTAGGTTTAGCTTAAAGCTCTCATCAACCGATTGATCTGCAATAGCAAATGTAAAACGCTGGTTTGTCATTTTATCTAGCTCATGACCAGAGAGAGTAAACGCAGAGCCTGTAGCAGTTTTTATACTCGTACTAGGGTTATCTATGTGCCCCAACGCCATGCTTTGGCGCAATTCATAGCCGGCAGATTTTAACTGTAGATAAATAAGAATAGCGGTGGTAACTAACTGTTCACTTTTATCGAGTTGCAGTTGAAATGCATCCCCACGGTAAATATCCCAAGATGTTGTTTTATTGCAATTTGCACGTAAACTTTGCTCTAGCTGGTAAAGCATGGCATCGTATTGTTGTTTAGGTATTTTTTGCGATTTAATAACATCGCCGCTGATCACACCAATCATAAAAATCCAAATAGATTATTTATATGTAACTAAATTTGGTTACATTGTTAAATGTAACCGTATTTGATTACATTGGGTTTGGTAACTAATTTAGGTTACTTAACACGCAATTGCAAGTATTACTCATTGGGACATAAGAATGACCTCACAACAAAGCAGTAAACCTCGTGTAGGTATTTTTGTCGATGTACAAAATATTTATTACACCTGTCGCGAAAGCTACGGTAAAAACTTTGATTACAATGCCTTTTGGCGAATGATGGAGCAACAATACGATATAGAATGTGCGTTCGCCTATGCAATATACCGAGGTGATGAAAAGCAAAATCAGTTTCAAAATATTTTGCGCGCTATTGGCTTTGAAGTAAAACTAAAACCCTTTATTCAACGCCGTGACGGCAGTGCCAAAGGCGATTGGGATGTGGGTATAACTATAGATATGCTAGAGCAGGGAAAGCAGCTTGATAAAGTTATTTTACTCTCGGGTGACGGTGACTTTGCATTATTACTTGGGCATTTAAAAAATCAATATAATGTTCCGTGTGATGTATACGGTGCTGAAAAATTAACCGCAGAGGTACTTAAGCAAAGTGCCGAGCAATTTCATTTAATTGACAAACAGCTACTACTTTAAAAAGTATTGTATTTTTGATTTATTTTTGAGCAGAATGTTTGCGTTGATCATGAGAGTATTTAATACAACGGGTGCATAGATTAATTAAGCCTAATTTAGGCTTTTTTTATGGCGATAATAAATTGGGTTTAGTGGATGAGTATGGTAATTTTAAGATTCAATTAGTATCAAGGAATTACATGCTTAACTACAGTAATATGCCATTAGACAGAGGCTCAAATGCGCGCAAAGACCCTACTTGGGTAGACGCAAAAAAAACAGCAGACAGTTTATGGCTTTTAGTTAAAGGCAATCACACCTTATTTGCTAACAGTAGCCCTGAGGTGGTGTATTTAGCTTACCAACAAGTGGCACATTTAGATTTAACGCAGGCTATTCTTTTAGGATCAAATAAACAGGATAATGCCGTATTTGCGCTAGACGTAACTGAACTCGAAGAGTCGTTATTAGCAACGATTGTTGGTGATGCCCAGTTTGCAGATATTCGTCAATATGGTACTCAAGTAGCACTTGAAGATGGCTCAAATGCAGCGTTTGCTCGTGGGTTGTGTTACTGGCATGCCACTCATAGTTTTTGTGGTCGCTGTGGTACCAAAAATCACTTAGTTGAAGGGGGGCATTCACGTTTATGCGACAACGCAGCCTGTATGCACCAAACTTTTCCGCGTACCGATCCAGCCGTTATTATGGTAGTAACTAAAACATTTTCTGATGGGATTGAACGCTGCTTATTGGGTCGCCAAGCAACTTGGCCTAAAGGTCTGTATTCCTCACTTGCCGGGTTTGTCGATCCAGGTGAAACCCTTGAACAAACCGTGATCCGAGAAGTAAAAGAGGAAGCGGGTATTACCGTGGAGAAAGCAGAGTATATTGCTTCTCAACCTTGGCCGTTTCCTTCATCAATCATGCTTGGTTTTATTGCCACAGCAAGCAGTGATGAAATAAGCACAGAGCAAGATGAACTTGAAGATGCACGATGGTTTTCTCGCCAAGAACTTGCGCAATTTAAAGATTGGCAACACGAGGGGGAGCATTTAAAGCTACCTAGAGCTGATTCGATTTCGCGTTATTTAATTGAATATTGGCGTACTCAGATAGAAGGATGAATCATGTCGAGCAAAAATAAAAATACCCAATTAGTGTCATCAGGGCGCAAAAAAGCGTACACCCATGGCGTAGTTAATCCAGTGATACAGCGCGCTTCAACGATTGTGTTTGATTCTGTGAGTGAGCTTAAAGAAGCGGCTAAAACACGTGGCGACAAAACCTTGTTTTATGGCCGCAGAGGGACGACCACTCATTTTGCTCTGCAAGAGGCAATTACCGAACTCGAAGGCGGTGAGGGCTGTGCGTTATACTCATGTGGCGCGGCAGCGATAAGCCAAACGCTGTTATCATTTTTAAAGTCCGGTGATCATATTTTAATAGTGGACACTGTTTACGAGCCAACTCGTGATTTTTGCGACAAGATATTAGCTGGGTTGGGTATTAGTACGACCTATTATCCGCCAATGATTGGCGCAGACATAGAAGAGTACATTCAAGACAATACCAAAATGTTGTTTTTAGAGTCTCCGGGTTCAATTACCATGGAAGTTCAAGACGTTCCCGCCATGGTAAAAGTGGCAAACGATCATAATGTAATGACAGTGCTTGATAACACTTATGGCAATGGCTTGCATTATCGTCCGCTTGAACATGGTGTTGATATTAGTATTCAAGCCGCCACCAAATATATTGTTGGCCACTCTGATGTGATGATGGGGGTTGCTGTAGCTAACAAAAAGTATTGGCCAACACTTCGTGAACACTCTTATTTACTCGGGCAATGCACCAGTGCAGATGATGCGTATTTAGCACTACGAGGCTTGCGTACCATGGCAGTGCGATTAAATCAGCATGAAAAAGCCGCGCTAGAAGTAGCAAAATGGCTTGAGCAACATGCGTTGGTTGATCATATTCGCCATCCTGCGTTTACAACATGCCCAGGCCATGAATTTTTCAAACGCGATTTTGACGGCAGTAATGGTTTATTTTCGTTTGTAATGAAAGCGGGTAATCAACACGCCATAGATGCTTTTTTAGATAGCTTACAACATTTCAAAATGGGCTTTTCGTGGGGGGGCTTTGAGAGCTTAGTAACGGCAAACCTATCAATGAAAGGGCTGCGCTCGCAAACAGGATGGGAGCATGGACCTGTTATTCGTTTGCACATTGGTTTGGAAGATGTTGAAGATTTAATTGCCGACTTACAGCAAGCATTAGCTATTTATGAGCAACATTTATAATTACTAATTGGTTAAATTACATTATTTGTTACAAAGCCTACCTCTGAGTAGGCTTTTTTTTGCTAGCAATTCAACGTGTTTACACTTAGTGTTGTTAAATAACGCTTATTTTAAAGTATGAACAACGTCATTAAGGATAGTCAATGGCAACACCATCACCAGTTAACGTAGGGCGCTTAACCCAAATCGCGGGTTTTGAGCTGGTACGTATGTTTTTAACTAAACGAGGACTTATTGCACTGGCGGCTTTTGCGCTAGTGTGGCTTGTTATTTTACGTTACCCCATAGGTCAAGCTGTAGGCATAATCAGCTCGCCAGATTTTGAACAAATAGCCCGTGATATTTCCGGCTCTATTGGATTAAGTAAGTTACTTGATTGGCCTGAAGCCGAATTTGCTATGTATTGGCTTATTGCTTTGTATAGTTTTCCTGTTTTTAGCTTATTTATTTGTAGTGATCAAACTGTGGGTGATAGAGAGCGCGGTACGCTAAGGTTTTTATCATTACGCTCAACTCGCTTTGAAATACTCTTTGGTCGATTTTTAGGGCAGTTAGCGGTACTAACCTGTTTAGTTGGTATCACGCTTATAGCGACATTGGCGGTGCTCGGGTTTCGCGAGCCGAGCTTACTTGCTGGTGGCCTTGGTCGTGCTGTTTCAATATTTTTAATACTCATTGTTACTTTTACGCCGTTTGTAGCCTTAATGAGCTTAATTAATACTTTTGCGAGCTCATCTCGCTTATCTATTGTATTAGCTATTTTATATTTCACAGCCGGCGGCATTATTGTTGGATTACTGGAGTGGCAAATACCCGCATTAAGTGTGCTTGATTATTTATTCCCTGGTGTGCAAATAGAGTTATTAGCTGGACAAAACTTACCGTTATTGAGCGCATTAGCTATTCCACTTGTGCAAACAGCGGTGTTACTTGCAGTTGCTCAACGTATTTTTGCAAGGAGCTCATTATGAAATCATTAATAACAGGGCGTAATTTAAGTAAATCATACGGCTCAAAACTGGCTCTTGATAATGTGAATTTTGAGATTCAAAAAGGCGCGCCAGTTGCATTAGTTGGCCCTAATGGCGCAGGGAAAACCACTTTATTTAGTTTGTTGTGTGGCTATATCGCACCTAGCATGGGTGAGCTTGAAATACTCGGCCATAAACCAGGTAGCGCGGCTTTATTTAATAAAGTGAGTGCGTTACCACAAGATGCACAGCTAGATCCGCGTTTTAATATAGATAAACAACTTAGCTTTTATGCCAAGCTACAAGGTATGGGCACCAAGCAAAGCCAAATAGAGGCACTTCGAGTATTAGATTTAGTGGGTCTTAGCGAGGTTGCAAAAAACCGCGCAGGGGACTTATCTCACGGTATGCGCAAGCGTGTAACCATAGCACAAGCATTAATTGGTTCACCGCAAATTGTAATGTTAGATGAAGCCACCGCAGGGCTTGATCCGATTCATGCCAGAGAGGTCAGAGAGCTGGTGTCTGAGCTATCGTCTCAAGCGACGTTTATTTTAAGCTCTCATGATTTAACTGAACTAGAACGACTTTGCTCCCAAGTACTACATTTAGATAAAGGCATATTAAGCGAGCATCAAACTAAAGCGGCGAATACTGATAAGCACTTTTATACCTTAATGCTAAGTGAAGCGTATCAAAATGTGGAGCAACAACTGCAAGCAATTGAGGGTGTGAGTCGTGTTTATATGAGCCAACATAAAGAGTATGTGATTGAGTATCAACCAACTAGCGATTCACTTGACATCGCGCTATTGCAATTTTGCCACCAACATAATTGGCAGTATAGGCAGTTAGTAAATGGTCATACTCTAGAAAATCAAATATTTAAACAGGAGAAACTGTAATGGGATTATTTAGTGGTTTAATGGGTAACGCCAGTGAAGTGGATGATGCCGATTTAGAAAAAGTATTGGCTAATACGCTTATTGAAGGTGAGCGAGTTGAAAAGGCGTATAAAGTAGTTCGTGATATGTTTATCTTTACTAATAAGCGACTAATTTTATTAGATAAACAAGGTGTGACTGGTTCTAAAATGGAAATGATCAGTATTGCTTACTCTAAGATAACTAAGTTCAGCAAAGAAAGTGCGGGGCACTTTGATTTAGATGCAGAACTGAAAATTTGGGTTGGATCTGATCCAAACCCTATCAGCAAAGACTTTAAAGCTGGTGATAACATAAATGATGTTTATAGGATAATTAGCCAGTATTCATTATAGAAACAAACAAAAATCGGTGTAAAATTAAAGTAATTGTTTACAGCTTGTTGCGATTACTTTAACATAAATTACTCCAACACTTTCTTACAAATTCCCTAACAAATACAATTGCTTGATTCAGTTTTCGTTCAGTTTCGCGGCGTTAGCATACCCCCACTTTAGCAATGTAGTTAAAGTACAAAAACAATGTACATAGGGATGTTTCATTATGAAAAAGTTAGCAATTATTATTTCAGGTCTTTTATTATCAAGTGCTGCACACGCTGCAGATAGCTATCAATCAATCAGTAACTTAAACTACACAGATACTGATAACAACGATACTATCAGCGTGGACTCTACTTACTACTTCTCTCCAAAGAGCACACTAGGTCCATACGATCAATTCGAATACATCAATAAGCAAAGCAACGTATTTGGTGGCTACGCTGATGACGATTTTGGCGATGTGACTGCTATTGGCGGTGAATACTTCGTTGAAGATTTTGTTGTTGGTGCGTCTTACCAAAATGCTGATTACAACTCTAACAACGAGTCATACACACTTTCTGCTGGTTATTTCTTTAACCCAGATTTACTTGCAAAAGTAAGATTTGTTGATCAAAAAGATGGTGATAACGTTACATTCTTTTCTTTAGCATACAACCACATGCTAAACGATACAGATTATGTAGGTATCACTGTAGAATCAGATGATGATTTTGATTCTCGTTCAGTAGCTGCTAAATACTTTGTTGATTTACAACAAGGTAACTACTTAACAGTAGAAGGTACATTTGTAAGCCTTGACGAAGCAGATGACCAATGGAACGTAGAAACAAACTACTACTTCTCTAAAGCGACTTCTGTATTTGCATCTTACGATAAAGAAGACAACTACAGCTTTGGTGCTCAACACTTCATCAATAAAAACATTGGTTTAAAAGTGGGTTACGGCAACAACGCAGATGACTCAGATAACGATGCTTACTTTGCTAACATGCGTTTTCAGTTTTAATTAAGGGTTTAATCGCATAAATTAAAACCAGTTAAGTAGTAAAAAGCCCACACTTTGTGGGCTTTTTGCTGTGTGTAATAAATGCGTAACTCTACTTTATCATTATATTTTAATTACAATAGAATCGGCTCATCATTTAGTGGCACTCCTCTGACAGCCCATTGTATTTAAATTAAGATCGGTCATAATTAAATCAATGTTTTTATAACTGTAAAGGAATGTGTTTATGTCAGTATTTATTATATTGCTGGTTGTGGTGATCGTGGTGTTTGCAATTAAAGATATCCGCCTTAATTTAATTACTCGACCCACTTTTAAAATGTTTAAAAAAGTATTACCGCCATTATCGCAAACAGAGCGAGAAGCCATGGAAGCAGGCGATGTTTGGTGGGATGGCGAGCTATTTAGTGGTGATCCTGATTGGCAAAAATTACACAACTATCCGCGTCCACAGTTAAGTGAAAAAGAAACTGCATTTATAGATAATCAAGTTGAAACTTTATTAGCCATGCTTGATGACTATAAAATTGTACAAAAAGACAAAGATTTACCTAAAGAGGTTTGGGACTTTTTAAAAACCGAAGGTTTTTTTGCAATGATCATCCCAGAAAAATTTGGGGGTCTTGAATTCTCTGCTATTGCTAATTCCACCATAGTGTCAAAAATTGCGACTAAAAGCTTAACAGCCGCCGTGACGGTCATGGTACCCAATAGCTTAGGTCCTGGTGAGTTATTACTGCACTACGGAACAACTGAGCAACAAGAGCGCTGGCTACCTAGCCTTGCAAAAGGCGACGATGTGCCTTGTTTTGCATTAACGGGCCCTGAGGCTGGCTCAGATGCTGGCAGTATTCCTGATTCTGGTGTGGTGTGCAAAGGCGAGCATGATGGTAAGGAAGTGTTGGGGCTGCGTTTAAATTGGTCAAAACGCTACATCACACTTGCGCCAGTTGCGACTGTGTTAGGGCTTGCATTTAAAATGTACGATCCAGATGGGTTGTTAGGCGATGAAAAAGAGCTTGGCATTACGTGTGCACTCATTCCAACCGATCACCCAGGTGTTAAAACCGGCGAGCGGCATTACCCCCTAAATATGGCGTTTATGAATGGCACAACGTACGGTAAAGATGTATTTATTCCGCTTGATTGGATTATAGGTGGTCAGCAAGGGGCAGGACGAGGTTGGCGCATGCTAGTTGAATGTTTAAGTGCAGGGCGTGGTATTTCGTTACCGGCACTAAGCACTGCAACAGGGCATTTAGCGGCTAAAATGACTTCGGCTTATTCTGTTGTTCGACAACAGTTTGGTGTGTCAATTGGTCAATTTGAAGGGGTTCAAGAAGGGTTAGCACGTATTGGTGGCCTAACTTATGCGCTGGAATCGTGCAGATTAATGACAGCTGGTGCTATTGATTTAAAACTAAGTCCATCAGTAGTAACAGCTATTGCAAAATACCATATGACCGAAATGGGTCGAACAGTAATGAATGATGCGATGGACATTCATGCAGGTAAAGGGATTCAGGTTGGGCCTAATAACTATTTAGCACATGGCTATATGGGTATTCCGGTTTCGATTACGGTTGAGGGCGCTAATATTTTAACTCGTAATTTAATGATATTTGGCCAAGGCGCTACTCGTTGTCATCCGTTTGTATTAAAAGAAATGGAAGCGGCTTCAATGGAAGATGATGACGCGGCATTAGAGCAATTTGATGGTCTATTGATGAACCACATAGTGTTTGCTATTAGCAATGCAAGCATGGCTTTAGTGCATGGTTTAACTCGCAGCCACTTTGCCAAAGCGCCTGTGTGCGGAGAAACCGCGGCCTACTATAAACAATTAGGGAGAATGAGCCGAGGACTTGCGTTTACAACAGATGTTGCAATGTTGCTGTTAGGTGGTGAACTTAAACGCAAAGAAATGATATCGGCACGTTTAGGCGATGTATTAAGTCATTTGTATATTGCTTCTACCGTGTTAAAACGTTTTGAAGATGAAGGGCGTCAACAAGCTGATTTACCTTTTGTTAAGTATGCAATAGAGACGTCATTATATGAAATAGGTCAAGCATTTGACGGTTTCTTTAAAAATTTCTCTAACCCGATGGTTAACTTTGCCCTTAAACGCATTGTGTTTCCGTTAGGTAATCATTATCACAAACCAAGTGATACCACTTCACAAAGTATTTGTGAACACATGACTCAACCAGGCGTGTTTCGAAACAGGCTTACTCATTTGTGCTACATCGATGAGAAGGCAGGCACTGGGGTGATGGAAAATGCTTTTTTAGCGATGCACGACATGCAAAATCAATTTAAACATTTAAAGCAGTGGCAACGAAAAGGTAAGGTACCTGCAACTTTTGATATTGAACAAGCTATTGAGTACGCTCTTGAACATGAGTTACTTACTAAATTAGATGCTGAAGCTATGCATCATGCTAATAAATTACGAATGCAGGCTATTGCGGTAGATAATTTTAAACCTGAAGATTTCTAACATTGTACTCAAGCACTAAAAAAGCCTTAAACTTATAGTTTAAGGCTTTTTTATATATTTTTAGATTGAACGTTGATCAGCGCCCGTAAGGATCGGCGATGATTTTATCTACGTACCATTTACCTTTTATTTTTAGCATTTCGATACTGCGAAAGTCATCAATTTTTTTTCCATTAAAATAACCAGTAAATACAATATTTATCTTAGCGTGATTACCGTACTGTTCTCGCAGGCTTGAATTTGACATATCAATTTCAATTACCACTTCATCGAATTGTAAATTAATAAGACTACGGGCAAATTGTTTTGCTGTACCGTAAGATTTCATTATGCGAGCTAGCTTAGGTGTTGCGAAATTACTGGCTTTTTGCAAGTTATGCTGATTATAAAGCGCATCAAAATACACTGTGGCGGTATCGCCTGGACGGTCATTGTCAATGTACTGTTCTTTAGGTTTAGTATTGTCATTACAGCCAACGATCAAAATACTAAAAATGAGCACAAAAGAAGTTAAAATTGTTTTCATATTTGGTCAGGTTGATTACTCATACACAAAGTGTGTGATGGAATGGAGGAGATGTAAAGAGGATAGGACTAAATAGGTGTTAACTTATTAAAAAAGCAATAAAAAAGGATGTTAAAAAACATCCTTTTTTAATAGTGTTGTTCGATTACTGAACAAGCTCTTGCTCGGAAAACTCTTCATCAAACATGGGGCTTGATAAGTAACGCTCTGTTGCGCTTGGTAAAATAACCACAATGCTTTTATCTGCATTTTCAGGACGCTCAGCAATACGTTTTGCTGCAACCACGGCTGCACCCGATGAAATACCGACTAAGATCCCTTCTTTTTTCATTAGTTCATGACACATTGCGATACATTCTTCATTAGACACTTGCTCTACACCATCAATTATTGATAGGTCTAAGTTCCCTGGAATAAAGCCTGCACCAATCCCCTGTATTTTATGTGGCCCTGGTTTTACCTCTTCACCGGCAAGTGTTTGGCTAATTACCGGAGAGTGGCTTGGCTCTACAGCTATTGATTTTACATTAAGGCCTTTTTCTTTTTTAAGATAACGACTAACGCCTGTAATCGTACCGCCTGTACCAACACCTGCAACAAAGAAATCGATTTTGCCATCGAGTGCATTAAAGATTTCCGGACCCGTTGTTTCAAAGTGAATTTTTGGGTTTGCCGGGTTTTCGAACTGTTGTAGCAAAATAAACTTATCTGGATCTGCTGCTTGAATTTCTTTGGCTTTAGCAATAGCGCCATTCATACCCTTAGCGCCATCTGTGAGCACTAGGTTAGCACCGAGTGCCTTTAATAGTTTACGACGTTCTAAGCTCATGGTGTTTGGCATTGTAAGCGTTAGTTTGTAACCGCGAGAAGCCGCTACAAATGCCAATGCAATACCCGTATTGCCTGATGTTGGCTCTATAAGTTCTTTGTCTTTGGTTAGTTGACCTGATTTTTCAGCTTCCCAAATCATTGATGCACCAATACGGCATTTTATACTAAAGCTAGGATTACGTGATTCAACTTTAGCGTATACATTCCCACCTGTAACACGGTTAAGTTTTACCAACGGTGTGTTACCGATGCTTAGTGAGTTATCTTCAAAAATAGTAGACATAATGTTCCTTTAGGTACAATCTGATCAACACGTTAACAGCTATTCTGTTAACTTTATAAGCCTACTTTACTGTGAGATAAAAAAAGTTAAAGTAAGCTTTGGCTATAACATATATTAATTACGCTTATAACGGATTGAACTAAAAACTCAATCTGTTAATTTTTTAGTTATTAAAAAGGCGAACTTGAAATCATTTGTTCGTTTTTAACTTTGTACTTTATCTTTTCTTTATGTAGTCGTTATTTAAACAAATCAACACATCACACTTATATTTTGTTGGTTAATTGTGCAAATGAACTGCGGTTGAACAGTTTATTGACACAAACTATTCAAAACATGGTAAAAACACATTATCTAAATTCAATAAAGTAATCACCATGAAGTTAATCTTAAAATTAATTGCCGGTATTGTGGCCGGTATCTTAGTCGGGCTCTACATTCCCTTAACTGGCGTTGAGCTTTTATACACAGTAAAAGAGCTTATCGGCCAGCTTATTAGTTTTACAATTCCACTGATTATTTTATTTTTTATTGCCTCTGGGATTGCCGGGCTTCCTAAAGGATCAGGGCATCTACTGGGAAAAACGGTGGGTTTTGCGTATGGCTCAACAATTATAGCTGGTACCTTGGCGTTTTTATTAGTAACAGCGGTTATTCCGTTTTTAAGCGGCGGTATTTCATTTGAAGCTGAAGCAGTGACCGAAGTAGGAAGCTTTATTGACTTAGAAATTCCACCATTAATGGGTGTAATGACTGCTTTAGTTACAGCATTTGTATTTGGTATTGGTATGAGCCAGCTTGGCTTAGACACATTAAAAACTGTGTCGGATCAGGGGCGTGATATTATTGATGGTTTACTTTCAAAAGTAATTATTCCGGCATTACCGTTTTACATTGCGGGTGTATTTGCTGAAATGACCGTAGCAGGCACCGTTGTTGATACATTACAAGCATTTGGTGTAGTACTTGTTGCTGCATTAGTGATGCATTGGTTATGGTTGAGTGTTTTATACATTACCTCAGGCCTATTACTTAAGCGTAATCCTATTGAGCTAATTAAAAATATGTTACCTGCGTACTTTACTGCATTAGGAACTATGTCGAGTGCGGCAACCATTCCAGTATCTTTGCAATCAAGTAAAGCAAATAACGTTAAAGAGGATGTAGCTAACTTTACAGTGCCATTATGCGCCACTATTCATCTATCAGGTTCAACAATTACAATAGTTACCTGTGCTATGGCTGTGATGTTTTTATCGCCTAGCATGGAAGTACCTTCATTAATGGCTATGTTGCCATTCATTATGATGTTAGGTGTTGTGATGATTGCAGCGCCAGGCGCCCCAGGTGGTGCAGTAATGTCGGCGTTAGGTTTATTAACTAGCATGCTTGGTTTCAACGAAGGTGCGGTGGCACTAATGATTGCACTTTACCTAGCGCAAGATAGCTTCGGCACTGCGTGTAATGTAACTGGCGATGGTATAATTGCTTTATGGGTAGACCGTTTTAGTGAAAAAGCGTCAGCATAAATCATTGGGGCGTATTTACCTGCTATAGGTAAATGCGCTTTTAATCATATCGGTCATAAAGACCGATTACGAAAGCATAATATTAGTTATGGTTTCGTAGTATCTATGCTAATGTTGAAAATTAATTTTGTTAACTTGCATCTTATTAGGCTAGTGAGGGTGTTCCATTGATTAACGTACTTTTAGTTGATGACCATGAACTTGTGCGCACAGGGATCAGACGTATTCTTGATGATATACGTGGTTTTAAAGTAATAGGTGAAGCTAAAACAGGCGAAGAGGCTGTGCAGTTTTGTCGTCAGCATGCGCCAAATATAGTGTTAATGGATATGAACATGCCTGGTATGGGCGGGCTTGAGGCAACTAAAAAGATTTGCCGTTACTGCCCTGATGTAAAAATTATTGTGCTTACTGTTAATTGCGAAGACCCATTTCCAAGTAAGGTCATGCAAATTGGTGCTCATGGCTTTTTAACCAAAGGTGCTGGATCTGATGAAATGGTTCGCGCTATACGCTGTGTGCATGCAGGACAACGCTATATTGCTCCAGAAATAGCGCAACAGATTGCACTTGCGCAGGTAACCGGGCGTACCGATGAAAACCCATTTCAAAGCCTATCCGAGCGTGAACTACAAATTATGCTGATGATCACCAAAGGTGAAAAAGCACAGGATATTGCTGATCGCTTAAATTTAAGTTCTAAAACAGTAAACAGTTATCGCTATCGCATGTTTGAAAAGCTTAACGTAGGAGGCGATGTAGAGCTTACTCATTTAGCCATACGTTACAAAATGATTGATATAGATATCTCTTACTAGTCGGTATATATGTCTGAATTTGATCATGTCCAGTTTTTAAAAACATTATCGAGTGAGCCTGGCGTTTATCGCATGCTCGATAATGACAACCAAGTTATCTATGTCGGTAAAGCTAAAAGTTTAAAAAAGCGGGTAAGTAGTTACTTTCGTAGTAATATAACCGATAGTAAAACCCGTGTTTTAGTAAGTAATATTTGTAATATTGAAGTCACGCTTACTAATACAGAGACAGAAGCTTTACTGCTCGAAAACAACCTCATTAAAAAATATCAGCCACGTTATAATATTCTGTTACGTGATGATAAGTCGTACCCTTACATACTGCTCACTAATCATAAGCATCCTCGCTTAGCCTTTCATCGTGGTAGCAGAAAAGTAAAAGGTGAATATTTTGGTCCGTTTCCAAGCGCGGGGGCGGTTTCAGAAAGCTTACGCTTAATGCAAAAAATATTTCCGGTACGTCAATGCGAAGATGCCTACTACCGTGCGCGTAGTCGCCCTTGCTTACAGTATCAATTAAAACGCTGCTCTGCGCCGTGTGTAAATAAAGTCTCTGAAGATGAATACGCGCAGCAAGTTGATTATGTCCGCAAGTTTTTAACTGGTAAATCTCATGAAGTAATAGCCGATCTCATTGCTAAAATGGAAAAAGCCAGTGAGCAGCTTAATTTTGAACTTGCAGCTAAAGTTCGCGACCAAATTATGTTGCTGCGTAAAATGCAGGAGCAGCAATCTATCTCTGGCAATTTTGCGGAAATGGATGTGGTCGGCTTTGCCCATTTAAACGGTTTAAATGGGATTCATCTATTAATGATTCGCGATCATAAAGTGCTGGGTAGTAAAACTTATTTTCCAAAGGTGCCTAAAGACTCACAAGAGCAAGAAATTTTAACCTCTTTCTTAGGTCAATATTATTTAGCGCCAGGTGCGACAGGGCGCATTGCTAAAGAAATCATTTTACCATTTGAAATAGAAGAAAGTGATGCACTAGGTGAAGCCTTGACCCAAATTAGTGAACGTAAGGTATCGCTTAAAGTGGTAACCCGTGGTGAGCGAGCACAGTACTTACAGTTAGCGAATAAAAATGCATTAAATAGCATTACGGTTAAGCAAAGCACTCAAGACTCGATAAACAAGCGTTATGCGCAATTAAAGGCTACTTTGCGTCTTGATGATATTAATCGCATGGAATGTTTTGATATCAGTCACACCATGGGTGAAAACACAGTGGCCAGTTGTGTTGTATTTGATTCTCAAGGCCCTAACAATAAAGAGTATCGTCGTTACAACGTGACCGGTATTACCGGTGGTGATGATTACGCCGCTATGGAGTTTGCACTAAACAAACGTTACAACAAGTTGGTTGATGAGGAGAAAATTCCCGATGTTATTTTTATCGATGGTGGTAAAGGTCAATTAGGTAGAGCAGAGCAATACTTCGAAAACTGGCCGCATACAAAAATGCCGCTATTAGTCGGTGTTGCAAAAGGCACTAGCCGTAAGCCGGGTCTTGAAATCTTGCTTATAGATGGCGGGCGTAAAACAATTCCTATGGATTCTGATGCACCAGCGCTTCATTTGATCCAGCATATACGCGATGAATCCCATCGTTTTGCAATTGCAGGGCACCGTAATAAGCGGCAAAAACAACGCACTCAGTCGTTACTAGAAGAAATAGATGGCGTTGGTTCAAAGCGTCGACAAACATTATTAAAATATTTAGGGGGCATGCAAGGTGTAAAAGCTGCTAATATAGAACAGCTAAAGAAAGTTCCTGGGATCAGTCCTGACATGGCTGAGAAGATATTTAACCATTTGCATGACAAGGGCTAGCCCTATGTGCGAATATAGAAAAAAAGACATATCCAAGTAGTTATGTGGAATATTCCAAACACACTCACAACGTTTAGACTCTTTCTTATCCCCATTTTTTTGGTGATATTTTATATGCCTTATTCATGGGCATTCTTTGTTGCTGCCTTTATTTTTTGGCTGGCTTCGATCACAGATATACTTGATGGCTATTTAGCCCGTAAACTTGAGCAATCAACGCCTTTTGGTGCATTTTTAGATCCGGTTGCTGATAAAGTAATGGTGTGTGCTGCCTTGGTTGCATTATCTGAGCATTATCAATCTTTGTATATGACCATACCCGCGCTTATTATTATTAGCCGTGAAATTGTTATATCGGCGCTACGCGAATGGATGGCTGAACAGGGGAAACGCGGTAACGTAGCTGTATCCGATATGGGTAAGTTAAAAACCGCAGCTCAAATGTTAGCCATTATCGGTTTAATTTGGCAGTACGATAGCTGGATGATGTATTTAAGTTATGGCTTGCTTTATATAGCCACATTTTTAACACTTAGTTCTATGGTGCAATATTTAGTTGCAGCATGGGGAGAATTGACCAAAAATTGATTGTAAACGTCTAATAACGCACCATTTTAGATAAAAAATAATCAAACAGTTCAAAAGTAGCATTTTTTGTGTTGACGCGTTTAATAATCTCTGTAGAATGCGTCCGTGTTGAGAGGGCATAGCCCCCTAGATAAACATAAAGCGGCACTAGCTCAGTTGGTAGAGCGCGACCTTGCCAAGGTCGAGGTCACGAGTTCGAGCCTCGTGTGCCGCTCCAGTTTATCTTAAAGCTA
>NZ_PNDH01000051.1:0-18093 GCF_005887175.1 Pseudoalteromonas sp. S1612
GTTACTTCAACTTCGTCATCACCAATATCTGGCACAGTGACTTCTTTGGTTGATGAAGCCGATGACGCAGCAGGTGCTGCTTCCTCGGTTTTTTCAGCTTCTTTAGAGTCAGCAGCAGAATCTTGCGCTTCACCTTCAAAGATGAACACTAAAGTGCCTGTGGTAACAGTGTCACCCACATTTACTTTAATTTCTTTTACCGTACCGGCTTGTTCAGCAGGTACTTCCATCGCAGCTTTATCACCTTCAACACTTAATAGTGATTGGTCAACTTCAACTTTATCGCCAACGCTCACTAGTATTTCGGTTACTTCTACTTCATCGCCACCGATATCAGGTACTTTAATTTCAATACTCATTGCAAACCTCTTATGCGTACAGTGGATTTAGTTTGTTAGTGTCGATGTTGAATTTTTTAATAGCTTCAACAACCACTGACTTTTCAACTTCACCACGTTTAGCAAGTTCAGATAATGTCGCAACTACCACGTAGCTTGCGTTAACTTCAAAGTGACGACGTAGGTTTTCACGGCTGTCTGAACGACCGTAACCATCTGTACCCAATACTTTGTAGTTATTGCTTGGAATAAATGAACGCGCTTGTTCTGCGTAGTTTTTCATGTAATCCGTTGCAGCAACAGTTACTGAATCGTTTAATACGCTAGTGATGTATGGCGTTTTTTGCTCGCTTTCTGGGTTAAGCATGTTGAAACGTTCAACATCTTGTCCATCACGGGTAAGTTCATTGAATGAAGTTACTGAGTAAACATCAGACGCAATACCAAACTCTTCGCTTAAAATTGCTGCAGCTTTACGCACTTCAGTCATGATAGTACCTGAGCTTAATAGCTGTACGTTGGCTTTTTTACCCTCGTAGCTTTCTAGCTTGTAGATACCTTTACGAATACCTTCTTCAGCGCCTTCTGGCATTGCTGGCTGATGGTAGTTTTCGTTCATTAGCGTTAGATAGTAGTAAATGTTTTCTTGCTCTTCACCGTACATACGACGAATACCGTCTTGCACGATAACCGCTACTTCAAATGCATAAGTAGGATCGTAAGAAATACAGTTAGGTACCGTGTTTGCAAGAATGTGGCTGTGGCCATCTTCATGCTGTAAGCCTTCACCATTTAGCGTTGTACGACCCGCTGTAGCACCTAATAAGAAACCACGTGCTTGTTGATCCCCTGCCATCCATGCCATGTCACCAACACGTTGGAAACCAAACATAGAGTAGTAAATGTAGAATGGGATCATCGGTAAGTCATTGGTACTGTAAGATGTTGCAGCAGCAACCCATGACGACATTGCACCTAGCTCGTTAATCCCTTCTTGTAATACCTGCCCTGAGGTTGCTTCTTTATAGTAAGAAACAATATCACGGTCTTGAGGGGTGTAATTTTGGCCATGTGGGTTGTAAATACCGATTTGACGGAATAAACCTTCCATACCAAAAGTACGTGCTTCATCGGCAATAATTGGCACAATATTTTTACCAATACCTTTATCTTTTAATAAGATATTAAGTGCACGCACAAAGCCCATAGTGGTTGAAATATCACGCTTTTGCTCTTCAAGTAATGGCTTGAACGCATCTACTTCTGGTAACTGTAACTTTTCAGAAAACTTAGCGATACGTGTTGGCGTGTAACCTTGTAGCGCATCACGACGTGCATGAAGGTACTTATACTCTGGAGAATCTTTTTCAAGCTCTAAGTATGGTAGCTCTTTTAATTGCTCTTCAGATACTAAATCATCTAAGCCTAAACGAGAGCGTAAGTGAGCCACATGCGACATATCCATTTTCTTAACTTGGTGCGCAATGTTTTTACCTTCAGCCGCTTCACCCATGCCGTAACCTTTTACTGTTTTAGCAAGGATCACTGTTGGACGACCTTTCGTTTCTTCTGCTTTTTTAAATGCAGCAAACAGTTTTGAAGGCTCATGACCACCGCGCTTAAGGGCGAAAATTTCTTCATCTGTCATATCAGCAACAAGTGCTGCTGTTTCTGGGTAACGACCAAAGAAATGTTCACGTACGTACGCGCCATCTTTCGCTTTATATGTTTGGTAATCACCATCAACAGTTTCGTTCATTAACTGAAGTAATTTACCTGTGGTGTCTTTAGCAAGCAGAATATCCCAACCGCTTCCCCAAACAAGTTTAATAACATTCCAGCCAGCGCCTTTAAATAGCCCTTCTAGCTCTTGAATGATTTTACCGTTACCCATTACAGGGCCATCTAAGCGCTGTAGGTTACAGTTAACTAAGTAACATAGGTTATCTAGCTTTTCACGGGCAGCAAAAGAAATAGCACCACGTGATTCTGGCTCATCCATTTCACCATCACCTAAAAACGCATATACACGTTGGTTTTTAGTGTCTTTTAAGCCACGGCCATCTAAGTACTTTAAGAAACGCGCTTGGTAAATTGAAGAAATTGGACCTAAGCCCATAGATACCGTTGGGAACTGCCAAAACTCAGGCATTAATTTAGGATGAGGGTAAGAAGGTAGGCCTTTACCATCTACTTCCTGACGGAAATTATCAAGCTGTTCGGCACTTAAACGCCCTTCAACAAATGCACGCGCATAAATACCCGGAGAAATATGACCTTGGTAATAAACTAAATCGCCGCCATCAACATCATTTGGCGCTTTAAAGAAATGGTTAAAACACACTTCGTAAAATGCAGCAGACGATTGGTAAGACGCCATATGGCCGCCTAAGTCGAGATCTTTTTTCGATGCACGCAATACAATCATAATCGCGTTCCAGCGAATAATTGAACGAATACGGCGCTCAAGATTTACATCGCCAGGGTAGGCAGGTTCTTGATCAACCGGAATCGTATTAACGTAGTTTGTGTTAATGCCTGTTGGCATATCAACACCGTCTAAACGGGCTTGTTCTAACACTTGCTCAAGTAAAAACTGAGCTCGTTCAACACCTTCTTCGCGCACAACCGATTCAAGAGCTTGTAACCACTCTTGTGTTTCTAGCGCGTCTACGTCAATTTTATTGACTTCAGACATATGGAGGTTTCCTTATGTTTAAAATACTAATTTTATGTATTGAATACTTCACTGTTAACTCAAGTTAACAGTGAATGTACTTGCTTAATTTTGTTTGGTGCGTCTTAAACTACGTTCAATTCGCGAATGCTCTTTACCCGCTTCAAGCAATGCTTCTTCAATATAGGCTAAATGCGCATTACTCGCTAAGCGAGCTTGTTCAGGATTACCGTCAATCACTGCATCCATTAATAAGCGTCTATGCTCAGCTAATTGGCTGCTTATATCTGACTTTTTAAGTAATACCGTTAAATTTTGTAAAACATTCTGCTCAAGTAAGCTTTGCATCCCTCTTACTAAATGCAGTAACACTACGTTATGAGACGCCTCTGCGATGCAAAAATGAAAGTCATTAATCGCTTTGGCTTTTTGCTTTAATTCATCTTTAGCTAATGCAATCTGATCAAAGCTCTGTTTTACTTTTGCAAAATCGTTACTTGTTCCGCGAAGTGCTGCGTAATAAGCCGCAATTCCCTCTAGCGCATGACGAAATTCTAATAAATCAAATTGCGATTCGGGGTGTTTACTGATCAAATCAAACAACGGATCAGTCAGCCCCTCTTCCAATTGATTTTTTACATACGTTCCACCACCTTGACGACGGGTTACTAGCCCTTTTGCCTCAAGCTTTTGAATGGCTTCACGCAACGACGGACGCGACACTTCAAATTGCTTAGCGAGTTCACGCTCCGGTGGTAACTTTTCTCCTGGTGCTAACGACCCCTCAAGAATCATGTTCTCAAGTTGTTGTAAAATAACATCAGATAATTTTGCCGCTTTAATTTTTAAAGACATCAATCAACGTCCGCGTTGTATAAGTGCTAGCAGCCCATTAAATAAGGCTTTTAACTGAATGACCTGACCAAAAGGTAAATTGGTCATACCAAATTTTGCCATACGTTATCAAAAACCGTAATTACTGTCAATTTACAGCAGTTTTAAAGCCCTAAGGCCAGCGTAACGTAATTTAAACAAAGTTCAAATAATACACAGATCACAGAGGGTAAAGAAAGGTTAATAAGATGAAAAACAAATGGTCAGACCAGCTAACTTTGATGTTCGGGGTTCGGGGTTCGGCAGTAGGATAAAACGTAGCGCCTCATACAAACATACCTTTATTTTATTGTAATCGAGAGTTTACCTCCCGCATATTTAGGGTCTAGGTTAAAGATCAAAGGTTTTAAGCCCGTTCCCCGTTGCTCATTGCTCGTAGCCCGCCAACTAATACCTAGAACCTAACCCCTGCTCTTTAACTTAAACCACCAAATAAAGTCATTAAGGCAATTAATACTAAATAAAAAAGTACATTTCGCTTAACCAGTTTGATCATGCAGGTGGCCTCAAAGGTGCAACCATAGTAGCGCTCTTCAACTTGTTCAGCCGCTAGCGCCGTATAAGTAACCACCTTGCGATTAGGGCTTGAAAAGTCAAACACGTAATGCAGCCAACAACTAGTCCCTTTATTAAAGTTACCAATCACTAAATAACCAAAACTGGTAATACGCGCTGGGAGCCAATCTAGCCAAAACAATAAACGGTGGATTAACTTAAAATGCTTAGCAATTACTTCATCACGATTGTCACTCACTAAGTCGGCAAAAGTGCGCACTAGCGCATAAAAAACAGCACCGACAACACCCAATACCACAAACCAAAATATAACCGCACAATAAAATCGAAAGTTAACCCAAGCCAGCGTTTGCCCTAAGGTTTCACCTCCTTGTTGCTCCTCAGTGCGCTTTTGTCCCAATTGCAAAGCGTATAAGGTAGCTGCAGTTTGATCACCTCGAGTTAATGCATTGAGGTACGACTTATACAAAGCACGCTGTTTAGCACAACCAAAGCACACCAATAACACTGCCACATTAAAAACAAGCTGCCAAAGTACAAAGTCAGATAAAAAATACACACACCCAATAGCAATCACAGGCAGGAATAGCCAAATTAAAAACCCCGTAGCTGTGCCAAATAAACCTTTATTGGTCAATAAATTAACAGAGCGAGTTAAGTAGCCATTAGCGTAATAACTCATTTGCCAATGCGCAGAGCGAGCACCTAAACGCTCAAGTATCAGTGCTATTATTATTGAAACCAAAACCATGTTGCTACTCGCTTTACTTAGTTATTCAATTAGGTTAAAAAATTTACGCCAGTTAAAACTCGCCCCAGGGTCGGTTTTTCGCCCAGGGGCAATATCGCAGTGCCCTACTATATTACTGGCTGTTATTTTTGGGTAATGCTGCATAATAGCTTGCGCCAATACAGCTAAACTTTGATATTGACCATCGGTATAATTAGTTGTATCTGTGCCCTCAAGCTCTATACCTATACTAAAATCATTACAATTTTGTTGTCCAGCAAAGCAGGAACGCCCCGCATGCCATGCACGTTTTTCAAAAGGTACATACTGTATAATCTCGCCGCAGCGCTTAATAAAACAATGCGCTGATACTCTAAGCCCTTCTAGGTCACTAAAGCTAGGGTGCGCATTACAATCAATACACCCCATAAATAAGTCATCAACGTAAGAAGTGTTAAATTGCCCAGCGGGTAATGAAATATTATGAATAACCAACAGCGAAATATCGCAGTGAGCAGGTCGCTCATCAAAGTGGCTACACGCCCGCTGGCTAATATTATTTATAACGCCTAAAGAATCTATTTTCATACTATTTATTTAAAACTTATGTAGCCCGTTACCCGCATCCCGTTACCCGTAGCTCGCAGCGCTCAAGTTAATCAACCAAAATTGATGTATCTCAAGATGCTAATAGATTTAACCCTATAAAGATAGCGTAATACCAAACGATAAAATATGATTAACGCGTTAATTTTTAGTTTAGTTGTTAGCTGCTTCTATTTAGTAATTAAACAGAGTAAAATTTAGTTAATCTATTATCTACTATGAGCTTTTTCATGTCTATTTCGCATACCCTAATTAGCCAACTTGTTACCTTAGCACTGGATGAAGACCTAAATAACCAAAGCGCAGAACAAGGCGATATTACCGCACAGCTTATTCCGCAAGCAGAGCAAGCCAATGCGAAAGTGATCACCCGTGAAGACTGCATTTTTTGTGGTAAAGATCTAATCATTGAAGTGTTCAAACAAGTCGACCCAAGTGTGGTTGTAAACATATGCGTTAACGATGGCGACTTTGTTAGTGCCAATAGCACCCTATTTACCGCCTCAGGCTCTGCTCGCGCTATTTTAACGGCTGAGCGAACTGCACTTAATTTTGTACAAACGCTTTCTGGCACAGCCACCACCACAGCGCATTATGTAAAAGAGCTAAGTGGTACTAGCACGCAACTACTCGATACTCGTAAAACCATACCTGGGCTAAGAGCATTGCAAAAATACGCAGTTAAGTGTGGTGGCGGTGCAAACCACCGAATTGGTTTGTTTGATGCGTTTTTAATTAAAGAAAACCACATAGCGGCTTGTGGAGGAATTAATAACGCAGTAGTTCAAGCTAAGCTAAATCATGCCGATAAACCTATAGAGGTTGAGGTTGAATCGTTTGATGAGCTAGAGCAAGCCATTAACGCTGGCGCCGACATCATAATGTTGGATAACTTTAATCCAGAGCAAATACGCCAAGCAGTTAGCATTACAAATAAGCGCGCTAAGTTAGAAGTATCAGGCAATATGACCCTAGAAACACTAAAAGCCTACTCGCAAGCAGGTGTGGACTTTATCTCAAGTGGCGCGCTTACAAAAAATTTACAATCAATCGATTTATCGATGCGATTTGAGTAAACAATGTAAAATTTTATTTATATATTCTTGCGCTAATTGATTGACAGCTTTTAAAAAAGGGCATTAAATAATTCAAAAGGACCATTTTAACAAGTTATTAAATTAATGCGTTTTTTATAGTGTTTTTACATACAAAAGCGCAATAAACAGTGTTAGACTCATTCATATTGACTAGTTTTAAATTTTCAATTAGTTAAAAAGACTGAAAAAGCATTTATAAGGGATAGAATAAAAATAAGCGATAGGGTTTATTTTTATAATTAGCTTGTAACTTACGCGGGTTATAACTAACTTTTAATAGTTAGGTTTATGCTCAAGTAAGGGACAAATTAACGAATAACCGCCATAAAGTGCGTGTCTTCGCGGAAAATTTTTACCGCTTAAACACAGCACTAAATTTGGCAAAATGATTTTATTTTTGTAGTAACAGGTTAAGTGAACAACATAAGTTACATTTTAAAAACTTATACCCGTTTGGCTTACCACAACATTATCCTTTAGGAGAGGAAACATGCAAACAATGACACAACAGAACCAAAAGGGTTTCACCCTAATTGAATTAATGATTGTAGTAGCAATCATCGGTATTTTAGCAGCCGTAGCACTGCCTGCTTATCAGGACTATACTTTAAAGGCTCGATTTGCTGAAGTTAAAACATCTGCTGCATCTGTAAAAACCACTATGGCGCAATGCTTACAGGAAAATAATAATATTATTGCATCTTGTGATTCATATGTAGACTTAGGTATTGCTGCTCCAGTAGCAAATGATAACTTAGCATCAGTAGCAATCGCAGAAACAACAGGTGTAATCACTGCCACAGGGACAGCTAGTGCAGGTGGTTTTACTTACACGCTAACTCCTCCAACAGTTGCCGCTGGTGCTGCACCTTCTTCAACATTTGTTTTTACGGTTGGTGGTACATGCTCAACACAAACAAGAATACCTAACCTTTGTTAATAACAAGTAGAGAAGGGCGCTAGCCCTTTTCTACTGTGTAAATTATGAGTAGAGATATTAAAAATCAAAAGAATGATAAACAGGATACCTTTCAATGGGTTGGTGTAAGCGCACGCGGAAAAAAGCTTGAAGGAGAGCTTACGGGATCTAGTATTGCATTAGTCAAAGCACAATTACGCAAACAAGGCATTACCCCCTCAAAAGTAAAGCGTAAAGCCAAACCATTGTTTGGTTTACAGAGTATACAAAAAATCACTCCAAAAGATATTGCCTTAGTTACTCGACAAATTGCCACTATGCTGATGGCCGGTGTACCGCTGATACAATCCATTGAAATGATAGCCTCGGGCTTCACCAATAAAAGCGTCACCAAACTAATGAATACTATTGGCGATGAAGTTAAAGCTGGGCAACCATTGTCTATGGCGCTTAGAAAGCATCCCCGTTATTTTGATGACTTATATTGCGATTTAGTGGCCTCTGGTGAGCAGTCGGGCGCTTTAGATAAAATATTTGACCGCGTTGCGCTTTATAAAGAAAAGTCAGAGGCGCTGAAATCAAAAATTAAAAAAGCTATGTTTTATCCTGCAGCTGTTTTAGTTGTGGCATTCATTGTTACCTCTATTCTGTTAATTTTTGTAGTACCGCAATTTCAAGATATTTTTGCTGGCTTTGGCGCCGAACTGCCCGCTTTTACCTTATTTGTTATTGGTATTTCTGAATTTATGCAAGCCAACTGGTGGATAGCGCTCATTGCAGTGGTTGCCTTTGGTTATATATTTAAAGAAGCCCATTTAAGAAGCTTAAAACTTCGTGATGCCACTGACCGCGCCATACTTAAGCTCCCGGTTGTTGGCATGATTTTAAATAAAGCCGCCGTGGCGCGCTATGCGCGTACTTTATCGACCACCTTTGCTGCTGGTGTACCGCTAGTAGATGCGCTTGACTCTGCAGCTGGTGCATCAGGTAATGCGGTTTACCGTTATGCTATTTTGGAAATAAAAGCCGAGGTAAGCTCAGGAAACCAAATGAACTGGGCAATGCGCAACTCTAAAATATTCCCCGATATGGTAATACAAATGGTTGCCATTGGTGAAGAATCAGGATCGCTTGATGGCATGCTCGCTAAAGTCGCCACTATTTACGAGCAAGAAGTAGATGACGCGGTAGATGGCTTATCAAGCCTATTAGAGCCGTTAATAATGGCGGTACTCGGTGTATTAGTGGGTGGCTTAATTATTGCCATGTATTTACCTATTTTCCAACTAGGCTCAGTTGTTTAGACAGGTTTTAGGCGCGGGGTTCGAGGCCCGCAGCTCGTCGCTCGAACCTTGAACCTAACATCCTAAACCCTAACTTTGCACTTATATAAAACCACTGTATTATCAACACAGAATTTAGTTTTAGGTAAAATAAATGCAAAGTTTTTTTATTGATATCAGCAACGCGATGCAAAATCATTTATGGTTTTACTTAACCACGATTGGACTGGTGAGTTTATGTATTGGTAGCTTTTTAAATGTGGTGATATATCGCTTGCCACTAATGATGCAAAAAGAATGGCAAACTGAATGCCGCCTATTATTAGCCGATGAACTAACCAGCCCAAAGACTGAACAAACCACTTCACAAACTACTGACACGTTTAATTTAGTTAAGCCCAACTCATGTTGTCCTAAGTGCAAAGCAGCCATTAAACCATGGCAAAACATTCCTATATTTAGTTGGTTATTTTTAAAAGGTAAATGCGCAACCTGTGATAACCCAATTTCAGTGCGTTACCCAATCGTTGAAGCCATTACCGCTATTTTAAGCCTAGTTGTTGCGTACACTTTTGGCGCAACTGAGCAGGCTTTATTGTACATTGTAGTTACTTGGATATTAGTGGCACTAACTTTTATTGATATTGATCACATGTTGCTGCCAGATCAGCTTACTTTACCGCTTTTATGGCTAGCATTAATCGCCTCAGTAGTGGGTTATACCATAGCACCTAGCGATGCCATTATTGGTGCAGCATGTGGTTACTTAAGCTTATGGAGCGTGTTTTGGCTGTTTAAGCTAATTACTGGCAAAGAAGGTATGGGTTATGGCGACTTTAAATTACTGGCGGTGTTTGGCGCACTGCTGGGTTGGCAATCGTTATTGACCATTATTTTACTCTCAAGCGTAGTTGGCGCTGTTATTGGCATTGCCCTACTGAGTATTCAAGGTAAAGACAAAGCAACGCCTATTCCTTTTGGCCCTTACTTAGCAATAGCCGGTTGGATCACTATGCTATGGGGGATGCAACTGCAAGACAGCTATTTTAATTTTATTGGCTACTAACTATGAACAATACACAACATCATAAAAACAACTGGGTATTGGGACTAACCGGCGGAATTGGCTGCGGTAAAACCGCAGTTAGCGATATGTTGGCAGAGCTAGGCATTACTATCGTTGATGCGGATATTGTGGCTCGCCAAGTAGTTGAACCTGGCACTGATGGTCTAAAAGCTATTGTTAAGCATTTTGGCACTGACATACTCGATGAACATGGCTCATTAAACCGTGGCGAACTACGATCGCGGATTTTTAGTAATCCGGAGCAAAAAACATGGCTCAATGCGCTGCTGCACCCTTTAATACGCACTAAACTGCTCACTGACTTAAAAAACGCGCAAAGCGACTATGTGGTTTTAGTTGCCCCGTTATTATTCGAAAACGGGCTTGATAGCTACTGTAATCGCACCTTGCTGATTGATGTACCAGTAGAAATACAAATTACCCGCACCACAAAACGTGACAATATAAGCTCTGAACAAGCAAAACAAATTATTGACGCACAAATGTCTCGTGAACATAAACAACAAAAAGCGGATGATATTTTAAATAACAACCGCGATTTAAACAATGTAAAACAAGACTTACTTAAGCTACATAATTATTATTTACAGCAAGCAAAGTCTACAATATAGAGTGACTGACCCAATCACAGCGCAATAAACTGATATTTTTATCGGTAAATTATCTGCTGCATTGGTACGATTAATGTATTCCTTTCTTTTTTCTGATAAATTGCTGAGTAAAGAAGGATTAAATCAGGTGCGCAATGAATATTAACTCACCGTTACTAAGAAAGTTTATTACCCTCGGCCGGGTTGATACCGATACCGTAAAAGCCAGGCAGCAAGACTTTGCGTCAACCGCAGAACTTATTTCTAAATGCGGAAAAATAGATAGCAACGATTTAGCTGAGCAATGTATTGATTTGTTTAGGGTGCCTTTTTTTGATTTAAAAGATTTTAATGTTGCACAAATTCCTGCCGAGCTAGTTAAAGAAAAACTGATCCGCAAGCATCATATTTTACCTTTGGTACAAAAAGGCAGAAAAGTATATATTGCCGCTTCAGATCCTACCGATTACGGCGCTTTTGAAAACTTTGAATTTAGCACCGGTTTATCGTGTGAAGTGGTGGTGGTTGACTACCTACAGCTTGACCATAAAATTGAGCAACTACTTGATGCTGCAGGTAGCCTTAACTTAAGTGAGGATGAATTTAAAGAGTTTGCTGAACTAGATTCTGAGCCACAAAAAGATCATACGCCTAAAGACGATGACAAAGACGACGCTCCTATTATTGTCTACATTAATAAAATTTTAATGGACGCAATAAAAAAAGGCGCTTCGGATCTTCACTTTGAACCTTATGAACATAAATACCGTATTCGCTTTCGTATCGACGGAATTTTGCATGAGGTAGCCAGCCCGCCAAACACCTTGGCCAGTAAGCTATCTGCTCGTATAAAAGTTATGTCACGCCTTGATATCGCTGAAAAACGTAAGCCACAAGATGGCCGCATAAAACTCAAAGTGACAGAACGTAAAAGTATTGATTTTCGTGTTAGTACCATGCCTACCTTATGGGGCGAAAAAATTGTAATGCGTATCCTCGATTCATCAAGTGCCATGTTAGGTATTGATGTTTTAGGCTATGAACCCGAACAGAAAGAGCTCTACCTCGATGCACTAAATCAACCTCAGGGGATGATTTTAGTTACTGGCCCAACTGGCTCGGGTAAAACCGTATCCCTGTATACGGGCTTAAATATACTAAATCAGCCCGAGCGAAATATTAGTACCGCCGAAGATCCGGTAGAAATTAACCTCGAAGGGATTAACCAAGTACAAATAAACACTAAAGCCGACATGACATTTGCTAACGCTTTGCGCGCATTTTTACGCCAAGATCCCGATGTAGTAATGGTAGGTGAGATACGTGATTTAGAAACCGCTGAAATATCTATTAAGGCGGCGCAAACCGGTCATTTAGTGTTATCTACATTACATACTAACTCAGCACCAGAAACCATTACTCGTTTGTTAAATATGGGCGTACCCGCGTATAATGTGGCCAGTTCAATCAGCTTGATAATCGCCCAGCGTTTAGCCCGAAGGTTATGCTCTAAATGTAAAACGCCAGAGCAATTACCCCGTGAAGAACTTATGCGCCAAGGCTTTAGTGAACAGCAAATACAGGATATGGTTTTATATGCCCCTAAAGGCTGTGAAAACTGTACAGATGGCTTCAAAGGCCGTGTTGGTATTTACGAAGTTATGAAAGTTACTCCAGAAATTGCACAAATTATTATGCGTGGGGGTAACTCACTAGAAATTGCCGAAGTATCACTTAAAGCAGGGTTTAATAACATACGCTTATCAGGTCTTCGAAAAGCAGCAGAGGGCGTTACCTCTCTGGCTGAGATAAACCGTGTCACTAGTTTTTAAATAAAGTGCTTAGTTGCTTAACGATAAATTGAGCGGCTAAGCCTATATCAATTTGAGAGTAAATTATGCCAACTATGGTTAACTGCCCAACCTGCAAAGTAAAAGTAGAATGGTCAGCACAAAGTCCGCACCGCCCTTTTTGTTCAAAGCGTTGCCAACTTATTGACTTAGGTGAGTGGTCGTTTGAAAATAATAAAATTTTAGCACCCATCACCTCTGCAGATGAATTCAATCAAGACATGATTGAAGACATTGAAGCAATGATGGCAAAAAATGAAGATGACTTTTTTAAATAATCACTCGTGTAATATAAAAAAGCCAGCATTTAGCTGGCTTTTTGCTTTGCGTTAAAACCTTATGCTCTATGTTTACGGTGTTTTTTATTCATTCGCTGCTGTATTTTAGCTAACTTTTCTTTTTGCTCAGCGTTAAGCAATTGCATTACTTGATGCTGGGTTTTTAATTTAATTAACCCCAATTGCTGTTTCTTATCTTGGCGTGCGGTTAATAACTCTTTCGCTGCATTTTCGTCAAAATTTGGCGCTGACAATAATGCATCCATTTGCGCTTTATAGGCTTGGCGCTGTGCCTTACGTGCGTTTTTGTCTTGGCTTCTTAGTGCTTTAATTTGCGTTTTTTGCGCTGTAAAAATCGCTTTTAGTTGTGTTTGTTGACCTTGCGTAAGTGCCAGCTTATCTGCTGCTCGCTCAGAGAGTAAAAAGCGCGCTTGAGAGTGACCTTGTTTATAGCCATCGCCTTTTGCGAATGCGCTGCCCGCACTGAGTGTTGCAGCTGTTAAGCCACATATAAGTACTAATTTTGATAGCGTGTTTACTTTAGTCATAATCATCACCTTTATATTGGGTTGGTTGTTGGCTGCTAACCAGTGTGTTCACTATAACTGGCTCAATGCAAAGTAACGCAAAGCAGTGTAAAGGTTATGTAAAGACTAACTATTGATACATTAAACGCGTAAAATAAAACCATAAACAGCGCGTAAGGCTTTATATATGAAACTATTAATGATTGATGATGATACCGGTTTATGCGAATTATTAAGCGAATACCTAAGTGCACAGGGCTTTAGCGTTCAAACCTCACATGATGGTCAACAAGGCTTAGAGCTTGCCTTGCAAAACGATTACGCGCTTATATTACTAGACGTTATGCTGCCCTCTATAGATGGCTTTGAAGTGCTGAAGCAACTCAGGCAAAGTAAATTAACACCAGTGATTATGTTGACCGCTAAAGGAGAAGACTTTGACCGTATTTTTGGTTTAGAGCTCGGCGCTGACGACTACATACCAAAGCCGTTTAATCACAGAGAACTCCTTGCCCGCGTAAAAGCAATTACTCGCCGCATTGAACATATAAATAGTGTAAGCAATAACACTAATAAAAAGCTCTCTTTAAATGGTATTACTATTAATTTTGCTGCGCGAGAGGCCAGTATTAATAACAGCCCCCTCACACTAACGGGCACCGAATACGAAATACTCGCTTTATTGATAAAACACGCGCCTGATGTAATTAGCAAAGAGCAAATAAGCGAAGATGTATTAGGCAGACGCTTAGCATCTTTCGACCGTTCTATAGATATGCATGTGAGTAATATTCGTAAAAAAATAGCCGAGCATATTGAGGGCGATAAAATTAAAACAATGAGGGGAACGGGTTATGTCTTCATCCAAGGAGAATAAACCTCTGCGTTTTAGTTGGCTTCGCCACCCACGGTATTATTTATTTTTTAAGGTCTTTACGTGGTTTTGGCTGACGATTATAGGCACTTTTACAGCGCTCTTTTTCTTAAGTAATATTTCACTAATAAACGCTATTAGCCATGATCCACTACAAGGGCCGATGCAAAAAAACCTAGAATATTTGGCACGAGGTATTGAGCGTAGCGCACATAAACACAAGCGCTCTATTAATGATATTATTACTCATCCGCGTTTAACTAAACGTAAGTTACTTTATTTAAATTCGCAAAATAGCGATGAAGTGTTGATCAGTAAAAATGTTGAGAACAATATTGATTTAAGCTTACTTAACTTTAGTAAGGGCATGTCGCCACAGGTTATTTTTACTGAATATTACCAAGCTTTTGGCCCTGTACGCATTCGGGTTCCTGAAGGGGAATTTGAGTTATATGAAATCGATATCAATCAGCAGCGACCACTCTTTATTCGCTTAAGATTATTACCCGTTTGGTTAAAAATTTCCATTGCAATTATCGCCTCACTTACATTAAGTTTCTTATTTAGTCGTAACTTAATTGCCCCTATAAATAGCTTAAAACAAGCAGCAGTCAAACTCTCAAACGGTGATTTAAGTGCACGTGCGGCGATAAATAGTCAGCGAAAAGATGAACTTGGAGTTTTAGGACGCGACTTTAACCGTATGGCTGATCAACTTGAGCAGCTACTTAGCGCTCAAAAGCGCTTATTAGCCGATATATCCCATGAATTACGCTCTCCGCTAACCCGTTTAAAAATGGCTACGGGGTTGGCACAAATGCAAGCAAGTGAAGCAAGCCAATCGTATTTACTGCGTATTGAAAAAGAAGCTAATCAACTAGATAAAATGATAGCCGATGTATTGCAGGTATCGCGCTTAGAAGCTAATAGCCAACCTTTATCGCTGCAAACACAGTCGCTGCAAGTGATTGTTGACCATGTGATTAACGATGCTCAGTTTGAAGCAAAACAGCACAATAAAACCCTAGTTGTACACGGTAATGTTGAAGTAAATATAGAGTGCGACGAAATGTTGATTGCCAGTGCCTTAGAGAACATTCTGCGCAACGCCATTAAATATGCACAACATACTATTAGTATCAGCTTAAAACACAGTGATACCATATACATACAAATATGTGATGATGGTCCAGGCGTCCCTAAACCGCAACTTGATAAGTTGTGTGAACCGTTTTTTAGGCAATCAGATGCACGCGACCGCATCAGCGGGGGTACGGGGTTAGGGTTAGCCATTGCAAAAAATGCGGTAATAGCGCATGGCGGAAATTTAGTCTTATCGAATAAAGAACAAGGTGGCTTGTGTGCTAATATAACCTTGCCGTTAATCAAAGAGTAAAGCATGTTTTATAGTTCAGAAGCCCAGCTTGAGAGTAATCAAGAGGCCATTAGTGTTTTTTATACTTCACATTTAACTAAAAGCTACTTAGATACACCTGCAGGAAAGTTATTTTACGCATACGCAATCCCTAACAATGCTACCACTGCAGTGGTGATAAGTACGGGGCGTGTTGAGGGCCTAGAAAAGTATAAAGAACTGATATGGGAGCTATACTGTAATAATTTTGCTGTGTTTATTATGGATCACCAAGGTCAGGGGCGCTCTTACAGACATCTTAAAAATAAGCATAAAGGCTTTGTAAAACATTATAATAACTACAGCAATGATCTTAATAATTTTGATCAGCAAATAGTTTCAAAGCATTGGCAAGGTAAAAAAGTCATGCTGGCTCATTCAATGGGTAGCGCGATAGCAGTTGATTATTTAGCTAATTTTGAAAACAGCTATAAAGGTGTGTTTTTGTCTGCGCCTATGTTTGATATTTTTACAAAAGACGTACCAAAAATACCAACGCAATTTATTGTTAACTTAGCCACTTGGCTTGGTTTACACTCTTGCTATGCATTTGGACAAGGCAACTACAACCCAATCCCATTTACAGAAAACGTACTTACTAGCAGCGAGGAGCGTTACACCTACTTTAGGCAAGCCTATCAATTAGAACCTAACATACAATTGGGTGGCGTTACGTTTGGCTGGCTCGCAGCTACGATATCATTCTTAAAGTCGATTGATAATCTAAACGTACCAATTCCATTGTTTATAGCAAGTGCAGCTAGCGATACAGTGGTTAATAACAAAGCGCAGTATAGTTTTGCAAAAAGGCATGCTCATGCAACAATCGAGAGTTTTGCAGATGCAAAACACGAGCTACTTTTTGAACGTGACGAAATTCGAAAGCCGCTATTAGCTAATTTTTATCAGTTTTGTGAGTCTGTTACTTCTTGAGCAGTTTTAGAATTCACTAAAACAGAAAGCGGATCGAGGTGGATGAGTATATCTACCTCAGATTCAAAACGAGCACTTATCATGGCTTCTACTTCATCTGCTACTTTATGGGCACGAATAAGTGGTAAATTGTCATCAAGCTCTAAATGCAGCTGAATAAACTTAACTTTACCGCCTTGTCGAGTGCGAATACCGTGCACCCCATAAACGTCATTATGGTTACGCGCTATTTCAAAAATGCTTTGCTTTTCTTCATCGGGCAGCTCTTTATCCATTAAGTGTGAGGCACTCTCTGTTGCTATATCCCAGCTGTTATAAAGTAAATACCCTGCCACACCTATCGCAAACAAAGGGTCAGCATACAGTACCCCGTAATAGGCCAGCAAAATAGCAAGTAGCACCGCAGCGTTTAAAATTAAATCGCCTTTGTAGTGCACAGAATCGGCTTTTATAGCGATTGACTCTGTATGCTTCACGACTTTATTTTGCACAAATACAATCACTAATGTACACACTATGGCAAAAATACTGACCCAAACACCTAATAATGAATGTGTCAGCTCTACGGGGTTAATGAGTCGCTCAATACCGTGAAACGCCAATAAACAACCCGAGCCTGCAATAAAAGCTGCTTGCCCTAACCCTGCAAGCGCCTCAGCTTTACCGTGACCAAATCGGTGGTCATCGTCAGCAGGGCGCAGTGCATACGATAAAACCAAAAAGCTCATTAGTGTCGCTGTGATATCCATTAATGAGTCGGTTAATGAGCCAAGCATTGACGCCGAACCCGATGCCAGCCATGCCCATGCTTTGGTCGCAATCATTAGGCTAACCATGACCATGGTCACGATGCTAGAGGCCTTGACCCAAAATTCATAACTGCGATTGTGCACGTATCTTTCCGTTTTATGCTGTATTTAATGTTTTCAGTATATCATTTTTTATCCATTGTTCGTGTATACTGAGCCCGTCAAATTAAAGATTTTATAGGGCTTATTGTGCTGGATATTGTTTTATACCAACCTGAAATTCCGCCTAACACCGGGAATATCATTCGTTTATGTGCCAATACAGGCTATGCACTGCATTTAATTGAACCGTTAGGGTTTGAGTGGGATGACAAACGTGTAAAACGCGCTGGCCTTGATTATCACGAATTTAGTCATGTGCAACGTCATGCTTCATTTGAAGCTTACTTAGAAAAGTGCCAGCCTAAAAAAGTGTATGCGTGCACCACTAAAGGTAGTCAGTTTCATCACCAAGCACAGTATGAAGCGGGTGACTGTTTGGTATTTGGTCCAGAAACCCGAGGCTTACCTGATGACATGATTCAAGCACTGCCAAACGAGCAACGCGTGCGTATTCCTATGCAAGCCGATAGCCGCAGTATGAATCTATCTAATGCGGTCGCTGTGTTTGTGTATGAATCTTGGCGCCAGCTTGGTTTTCCAAACGCCCAATAAGGTTTTAGGTTTTAGGT
>NZ_PNDH01000052.1:0-5402 GCF_005887175.1 Pseudoalteromonas sp. S1612
ATATAGCCAAAATATATCTATCACCGACTCGCTTTCCAAATGATTTTATTCACCACAGAGGGGGCAGAGCACACAGAGTAAATGATTAAAGACATGTTTTATTTGCCTTTTCTTCTCTGTGTAGCGCGAAGCGCCTCGGTGTACTCTGTGGTTCAAAATGGTTTTGTAGGCGGGGCTTTATGCCGCGTATTTTACTAAACCCTGCGCGAGGTAAACTCCCGCCTACAGGTATAAAAAAACCTTGCGATGTTAACCGCAAGGTTTTTAAATTTCTCGAACCTCGAACCTCGAACCTCGAACCTCGAACCTCGAACCTGAGATTTTTACAAATACTCAAATACTTTAACTACCCGCTCTACGCCAGAGATGTTGCGAGCTATATTAACGGCTTGGTTTGCTTCAGCGTCAGATACTAGCCCCATTAAGTATACTTCGGCATTTTCAGTCACTACTTTTATATTATTACTGCTGATGTTTTCAGCCGCTAAAAGCTGCGCTTTTACTTTTGAGGTTAACCATGAGTCGTGAGTTTGCGTGGTAATGCCAATATTAGATCCAATACGAAGTTGGTTATGAATTTTGCGAATACCAGATAGGTTCTCAATGGTTTTAAACGCTTGGTTTTTCATTTCTTGGTTAGGCACTTGGCCTACCATTAAAACCACGCCATTTACGCTTATAATGCTGATATGAGCAAACTTATTAAGGCGTTCATCTTCGCTAATAGCAATACTGGCTTTTATTTCAATATTGTTGTCGTCTATTTGCGAGCCAATGGTTCGCCTATCGTTAGCGGCAGTAACAGCACTGGCTGTACCGGCGACCACAGCAGCGGCACAGCCTTGTAATAACACAACAGTGCCTAAAATAATTAGGGAGCGTTTAAACATAATTTTCGTCCTGAGGGAAAAGGGTTAAATCCACCAACTCACTTAAACAGTGAAGGTTCACTAAATGCGATTCAATAATGCGACTCGGGCGTTTAGACGGCGTACGAATTTCTACATCGTTATGGCCAAGCAAGCCAACGAGTTCGCCGCCATCATCGCCTACCATTACTATGACCTTCATATCTTTGGTAAGTGCCGCTTCTACTGCAGAAATTATGTGTTTTTCATTACCATTAATGGCAAGTACCAATAATAAGTCACCTTGCTGAGCAAAGGCACGAACTTGGCGTGCAAAGGTATCGTGGTCATCTATTTGATTGCCTTGGCCCAAGTTAATATTTTCTTGTGAGAGAGCGATTGCAGGTAAGCAAGGGCGTTCTGTTTCGTAAAAATTAACCAGTACGCCAGCCATGTGTTGCGCCAGCATATGGCAATTTGCAGTACCGCAACAGATCAACTTATTCCCATTGATCAGGCTTTGTGCAATGGTAAATGCCGCTGATTCTAACGCGCTTGGCAACACTTCGCCTGCGGCTATTTGAACTTGAATACTTTCTTTAAAAATTTCTTTAATTGTATCTTGCATGGGTTACCAACAATTTATCTCTAATTCTGTGTGAGCTCACACCGGCTTTATTAAAAGGTAATTATTTTAGGCGTTAGCTAATGTTTAACTGTATGCTCAGCATGAAGCTGTTGTAATCGTCTTATTTTTATACATCAGACATTAAAATACGTTTTTCAGCCAGTTAATATGTAATGACGGTTCGCCTGTTATAGCTACGTAATCAATACGTAATGGCTGGTTTTTTAAGTTTTTAGCACCAAGGTAATGATAAATAGTGCGCTTTAACTTAGCTTGCTTTTGCGGGCTTAGCGCATAATTAGCGCCGCCTTTTATGTTATTTTTACGAAACTTAACTTCAACAAACACTAAGGTGTCACCGTCTTTCATAATGACATCAAGTTCGCCGTAGGGGCAGTAGTAATTCCGCTCAATCGCTTTTAAACCTTGCGCTTCTAAATACTTTTGCGCTTGGCGCTCATAATACTGGCCTTTTTCACGACTATTTTGCCACAGCTGTTTAAACCACGACATGCTAACCCCTTAGTTAATAATGGTTATGCCATCGTTTGCCGACTGCATAAATAGCGGCACAGGGCGTTGTGTTTTTAATTCCACAGGTTTTATACGGCGATTGCTGTACTGCGCCCATTGCAGTGATCGTTCAATATCACCGGCACTATTAATGGACAATTTACCGCTTAAGCCTGAAAAGTATTTATCGGGTGTAATGCTCAGTTGTCTAATATCATTCAGCATGGCGACGGCATCGTAGGCCATGGCAAATAAACGTTGGCTAATATCAGCCTGTTCAGGCCATAAATCATTATATTGCTTACGAAGATTATGCTGCGTAATTTGTGAGTCTAACATCCAAGGAAGTTCGGTAAAGTAGAGCCCATCTAAATCGCCTTTGTCAGTGGTATCTATTTGCTTACTATGACTTTTAGAGCTGGCGTAAATAGGGATCCTGTCGGCAAAGGTGCTTACGTTAACATCTAGGTAAGGCTTAATTAACCGGGTCTCTATGGCGTCACCTAGTATATAAATTGCATCAATATCGCCACGTGAGCGGGTTTCACTTTCTACTTCTTTATTAAAAAGTGTTTTAACCGATTTAATACGCTCTTTTGATTTATCAACTTCTAGCAAGCTGGTAATGGTATTGGGCATATCTTTATTATCGTTGTAAAAGCCAACTTGTGTGGTTGTTTCACTATAGCGTTGCCATTGCAGATTAAAGTAGTCGATTAAGCGCTGACCATTGGTATTATTTGGCGCTAGCAACATAGGTTTTTGATAACCTTGCGCTAAAAAGTGCTCTAGAGTTTGTTGTACTTCATGCTCAGGATTAAGCGCAAAAAAGTAGTGTTGCAGAGAGGTTCGTTCGCCATCAAAAGTATTTAAATGTAATGTGGGTATATCGAGTAATGTATTGGTATTAGCGAGCTTATCTATATTGGCTTTTAATAGCGGGCCAATAACAAAGTCTGGTTGTAATTGCGAAATCTGTGCGCTCAACGCTTCGGTTTCGGTATTTTCATCAATAAACAGCGTTTCGCTAATCTCTTTTTTATCAAGTGCAGCCAGTATGCCGGCTTTTAATGCATCCCCTAAGCGCTTGTTAGCACCTGACTGAGGTAATAGCACAACTAAGCGTTCAATATTTAGTGGTGCTAATTCATTGGCGTAAGTATCTTGTTTTGGTAGAACATTGGTACCAGGGTGCCCAAGGTAACGGCGGCGCCAATTATTAATCGCTTGGTCTAAATCAACAGAGCTGTTGGCATAAACCTGATGATACAAAGCTAAGTTAACCCAACCTTGTTGAATAACCGAGCCACGGTTAAATCGCTCTAATGCATACGAAGAAAGCTGCTTTAAATTATGCCAAAGTGCGTCATTAAGTTTAGGGATAGAAATATTATTTTTAGCTACCGATTCAGATGCAGCAAAAAAGTAAGGGGCTGCACGTTTTGGCAAATCTTGCGACGCAAAAATGCTGGCAGTTAAAAATTGGTGCCAAGCAAAATGTTCAGGTTGCTTAAGTTGCCCCTCCAGCGTGTTTAGTACCTCAAGTGCTTGCTGATTTTTATTTTGCTCTTTTTGCGCAAAGGCAATGTATAAACGATTTTGAATTTGATCAACACTGGCGGTAAGTGCAAGTTCAGTGCATATTTTTTCGAGTAGTGGCCAGTTTTCTTCTGTAATTGCGCTATCACGAGCACTATAAAGTAGCTGGATTTTATCAGCGCCATAGCGGTTTTGCGCTAATTGGTAAATAGATTGCGCATTCAGTGCTTCATTTTTCAGCGTATTGGCACTGTTACTTAAGTTATCGCTGGTTTTAGTTGGTTTTTCGGTTGTGCTACACGCCGATAACCCTGACAATATAATTAATAGACTAACTAGTTTAAGTCGCACAATGATTTCCCATACGTTAACGCGATTTGCTTATATTACTGACTGACGCAGGAGACCTCAATGTTAAATGAGGAGAATTCACAGAAAATTGGCACTCTTTACGTTGTTGCCACCCCAATCGGCAATTATGACGACTTAAGTCAGCGTGCAATCGCGACATTATCGCAGGTTGACTTAATCGCGGCTGAAGACACTCGCCATACTGGTAAGCTACTTAGCCACTTTGGTATTAAGGCTAAAACCTTTGCGTTACATGACCATAATGAAAAGCAAAAAGCGCAGCAAATTATCGACCAACTTAATCAAGGGTTAAATATTGCACTGGTCTCTGATGCAGGCACACCCCTGATCAGCGATCCTGGCTATGCGGTGGTTAATTTATGTCGTGAGCAAGGCGCAAGTGTAACACCCGTGCCTGGTGCATGTGCTGCTATTACGGCGGTATGTTGTTCTGGGTTACCTACTGATCGTTTTCAATTTATTGGCTTCACACCTGCCAAAAGTAAAGCGCGCCAAGACTTTTTTATAGATGCGGTTAACTCAAGTATTACCAGTATTATGTATGAAAGTACCCACCGTATTATGGCAAGCCTTGACGATTTAGAAGCAGCGCTAGGTAGTGAGCAGCAGGTGGTATTTGCCAAAGAGCTCACTAAAACCTTTGAAACCTTTTTTAATGGCACAGTGAGTGAGTTAAAGCAGTTTTTAACTGACGATCCAACTAAACAACGCGGCGAAATAGTACTCATGCTGCCGGGTAAAGCTAAGGTAGTTGACGATATTCCGCCAGAAGCCCGTAAAATGTTAGCGTTACTTGAAAACGAAATGCCAATGAAAAAAGCGTGTGGTGTAGTAGCCGATTACTTCGGCATGAAGAAAAACGCGTTGTATAAAACAATTATTGAAGAAAAACAGTAAATGTTTACTGCGTAGTGTTGTGCTCTCATGTATACTGCGCGCCGAGTTAGCCAAGATAATCGCTGCCTGTGACGAAAATGATCAGGGGGAGGAAAGTCCGGGCTCCATAGGGCAGAGTGCCAGTTAACGGCTGGGGGGCGTGAGCCCACGACAAGTGCAGCAGAGAGAAGACCGCCAATCTTCGGATTGGTAAGGGTGAAAGGGTGCGGTAAGAGCGCACCGGGCCGCTAGTAATAGTCGGTTGCAAGGTAAACTCCACTCGGAGCAAGACCAAATAGGGTTCCTTATGGCGTGGCCCACGTTGGAACCGGGTAGGTTGCTTGAGCCATAGAGCGATTTATGGCCTAGACGAATGATTATCACTTTCTTCGGAAAGGACAGAACCCGGCTTATATGGCTAACTCACTCATTCAATAAAAAAGCCCGCAGTTAACGCTGCGGGCTTTTTTGTGTTTGGAATAAGCTGTCAGGTTGCGGGCGGCGAGCTTCGGGTTGCGGGCTTAAAACCTAAACTCGATGCGAGACTAACTATCGCCTTCAGGCATAAAAAACCTTGTAATGTTAACCGCAAGGCTTTTAAATTTCTCGAACCTCGAACCTCGAAC
>NZ_PNDH01000053.1:0-12115 GCF_005887175.1 Pseudoalteromonas sp. S1612
AACAGACTGCTGCAAATTTAATCTTAAAAGGTCAACAGACCCTAGTTATTTGAACTCAGATACAACTAATGTCTAATATTTAATAGTGCACTGCTGAGTAATCCTTGATGAAAAGCCTAAGGCAAGTAATATAAATTGGAGACTAATATGTCACAAAGTATCTATCCAGTTCCTGCGCAGATAAAAAACGCAGCGCTCGTCGATAATGAAAAATATAATACGATGTATAAACAGTCTATCGAAGACCCTGAAGGGTTTTGGGCTGAGCACGGTAAGCGTCTTGACTGGTTTACTCCATATTCAAAAGTAAAAAACACTTCATTTGACAAAGGCCATATCAATATTAAATGGTATGAAGATGGCTACCTGAATGCCTCTTATAACTGTATTGATCGTCACTTAAAAACAAAAGCGGATAAAGTAGCATTAATTTGGGAAGGTGATGATCCTTCACAAAGCGAAAATATCACCTACCAACAGCTACATGATGAAGTGGCAAAGTTTGCCAATGGTTTAAAAAAATTAGGTGTTAAAAAAGGTGATCGTGTAGCCATTTATATGCCAATGAGCCCGCAAGCTATATACGCAATGCAAGCTTGTGCCCGCATAGGTGCTATTCATTCAGTTATATTCGGTGGCTTTTCACCGTCAGCTATTGCGGATCGTATTAATGATTCGGGTGCTAAAGTGGTGATCACCTCAGATGAAGGCCGACGTGCAGGTAATTGTGTACCGCTTAAAGCTAATGTAGATGAAGCCGTATTACAAGATTCAGTAACCACCGTTGAGCATGTAGTGGTACATAAACTAACTTCTGGCGATGTTGATTGGCACGACCATGATATTTGGTGGCATGACTTAGTTGCAGACCAAGCGCCAGATTGCGAACCTGAACACATGAATGCTGAAGACCCGCTGTTTATTTTATACACCTCAGGTTCTACCGGTCAGCCCAAGGGGGTGGTGCACACCACTGGTGGCTATTTAGTGTATTCATCTATGACCCACGAATACATTTTTGATTTAAAAGACGATGATATTTTTTGGTGTAGTGCTGATGTTGGCTGGATCACAGGTCACAGTTATATTGCTTATGGGCCGCTCGTTAATGGGTGTACGCAAGTCGTATTTGAAGGCGTGCCAACTTACCCAACTGCTGGTCGTATGGGTGAAGTGGTTGATAAACATA
Organism: Pseudoalteromonas sp. S1612; assembly: GCF_005887175.1. Taxonomy (GTDB): domain Bacteria; phylum Pseudomonadota; class Gammaproteobacteria; order Enterobacterales; family Alteromonadaceae; genus Pseudoalteromonas; species Pseudoalteromonas undina. The sequence goes on from NZ_PNDH01000053.1 coordinate 1,190, forward strand.
ACGTGACAATTTTATACACAGCACCTACTGCCATTCGTGCATTGATGGCTAAAGGCGAAGAGCCGATTGCAAGCTCACATCGTGACAGCTTACGCATTTTAGGTTCTGTGGGGGAGCCGATCAATCCAGAAGCATGGACCTGGTACTATGAAAAAATTGGTAAGTCGAATTGTCCAATTGTAGATACTTGGTGGCAAACCGAAACCGGTGGCATCATGATTGCGCCATTACCAGGTGCAACCGATATGAAACCTGGCTCTGCAACACGTCCATTCTTTGGTATTGCACCTGCATTATTTGATGCTGAAGGTAATACATTGGAAGGTGCGGTTGATGGTAACCTTGTGATTTTAGATAGCTGGCCTTCACAAGCACGAACCGTTTATGGCGACCATGAGCGCTTTGAACAAACCTACTTTAGCGCTTATCCTGGTGTGTACTTTACTGGTGACGGTTGTCGTCGTGATGAAGACGGTGATTATTGGATCACAGGACGCGTTGATGACGTACTTAATGTGTCTGGACACCGTTTAGGTACTGCGGAAATTGAAAGTGCGTTAGTTGCTCATGAAGCTGTAGCTGAAGCGGCAGTAGTAGGCTACCCGCATGATATTAAAGGCCAAGGTATTTACGTTTACATAACTCCTAACGAGGGTGTAACGGTGAGTGATGAGCTAACAAAAGAGATCCGTAATTGGGTACGTAAAGAGCTAAGCCCAATAGCATCACCAGATATGATTCAGTGGTCTCCAGGTTTACCAAAAACACGTTCTGGCAAAATTATGCGTCGTATTTTACGTAAAATCGCGGCAAATGAGCACCAACAGCTTGGTGATACCTCAACACTTGCGGATCCGTCAGTGGTTGATGAGCTAGTAGAAAATCGATTAAATCGTTAATTTCGCGTTAAAAGCTTGATTAGAAGTTGATTCTAAACGTAGTATATCGGCTGTTGTCTATTGGATAGCAGCCGAATTTTTGGGAGTGAACAATGAGTCAGTTTTTAATAGCGGACGATCATCCGTTATTTCGTGAAGCACTAAAGGGCGCTTTGAGTGCAAAGTTTGCAGGTTTAGAAGTATTTGAATCAGCGGATTTTGATAGCACATTGCAGGTGTTAAGCGAACAAGAAGATCTTGATATATTACTACTAGATTTACACATGCCAGGTAACGGTGACTTATACGGCTTGATCCGTATACGTGAAGATTACCCAAGCCTACCTATTGCGGTTGTGTCGGGTAGTGAAGATGTAAATATTGTTTCGAAAGTTATGGGTTATGGGGCAATGGGGTTTATTCCTAAGTCATCATCATCTGACGATATTGCCAACGCAATTAACCAAATACTCGAAGGCGATACTTGGCTGCCAACCGAACTAAAAAGTAAAGTGGCTGAAATAGAAGGCGCAGATAGAGAAATTGCTGCACAAGTAGCATCACTTACTCCACAGCAATACCGTGTATTACAATATTTGCACGAAGGTTTACTGAATAAACAAATTGCGTACGAACTTCACATTTCAGAAGCCACAGTCAAAGCTCACATCACTGCCATATTTAGAAAACTCGGTGTTTATAATCGAACTCAAGCTGTTTTAATTGCTGCAAAACTACAACTAGAACCGATAGAGCAAGCTTAAGCAGACTAAATAAGAGGCGAGAGCCTCTTTTTTGTAACCCCATCACAATAAACCCATCAGTTAATTACCATGACATAACAAGTCATTCATCTTTATTACATGACCTGCTCAGAAAATAATGCTAGGTTACGGGCATTTTGTAATTAAGAGAGCATGGTATGTCAGACTCAATGGACTCACCACACACATCCCAAGATGAAAATCAGGCCGCAAAGGGCGGTTGGTTTAATCGATTTTTAGCCACGGTAGAATTTTTAGGGAATATGCTTCCCCACCCAATTACCTTATTCGCGCTGTTTTGTATTGCCATTATTTTATTTAGTGGCGTTGCTGATTGGTTTGGACTTAGTGCTATCGATCCTCGCCCTGAGGGCTCTGCTGGGCGCGATCCAGATGGTGTAATTGAAGTCGTTAGCTTACTCAGTGCCGAGGGCTTACAGCGTATTGTAACGGGATTGGTAACTAACTTTACCAGCTTTGCCCCATTAGGCACGGTGTTAGTGGCGCTATTAGGTGTAAGTGTTGCTGAACATTCTGGGCTATTGTCTGCGGCAATGCGTGGCATGGTTATGGGTGCATCTAAACGCTTAGTTACCTTTATGGTGGTATTCGCTGCTATTTTATCAAACACAGCATCTGAGCTGGGTTATGTCGTATTGATCCCCCTAGCGGCAATGATATTTCATAGTTTAGGTCGTCATCCGCTTGCAGGCCTTGCTGCAGCGTTTGCTGGTGTATCGGGTGGCTATAGCGCTAACTTATTACTGGGTACTATCGATCCGTTATTAGCGGGTATTACGACGCCTGCAGCACAAATGATTGATCCAACTTACCAAGTAGGCGCTGAAGCAAACTGGTATTTTATGATGATTTCAGTATTGCTAATTGCTGTTTTAGGTACACTTGTTACTGAGAAAATTGTTGAGCCACGTTTAGGTAAATATAACCCAGATGAAGCCAGTGAAGATTTAGCTCAAAATAATATTGCCGGTTTAACTGCCAAAGAAAAGTCAGGTTTAAAATGGGCTGGAGTTTCATTACTTGTTGTTTCGTTGTTGCTCGCTTGGACGATTGTTCCAGCAGACGGTATTTTACGTAACCCTGAAACAGGTCTAGTTGCTCACTCGCCGTTTTTAAAAGGGATTGTTGTTTTTATTTTTGTCACCTTTGGTATTCCGGGTTTTGTGTATGGTCGCGTGGTTGGCACCATGAAAAATGATAAAGACGTGATCAATGCCATGAGCAAAAGTATGAGCTCTATGGGCATGTACATTGTATTAGTTTTTTTTGCTGCGCAGTTTGTGGCATTTTTTAAATGGACTAACTTAGGCACCATTTTAGCGATTAACGGTGCCGCGTTACTACAAGCTCTTAGCTTAACTGGACCGGAAGTATTTGTACTGTTTATTTTGATGTGTGCTTTAGTTAACTTAACTCTAGGCTCATCGTCAGCGCAGTGGGCAGTAACAGCACCTATCTTTGTTCCTATGCTAATGCTCATAGGTTATGCACCCGAGACAATTCAAGCGGCTTATCGTATTGGTGATTCAGTAACTAACTTAATTACCCCGATGATGAGTTACTTTGGTTTAATTCTTGCGGTTGCCACTAAATACAAAAAAGACATGGGAATAGGTACTTTGGTAGCCACTATGTTGCCATACAGCTTAATCTTCTTTGTTGGCTGGGTGGTACTGTTTTACTTATGGGTATTTATTTTAGGTATGCCAGTAGGCCCTGGGGCACCAACGTATTACACACCCTAGTTAAGTAAGGTTTATTATTTACTTATAAAAATGCCAGCTTATTAGCTGGCATTTTTAATAGCTATATAAAGCTAATTATGAAAATACGACGGTTTTATTGCCATTAATAAACAGCTAGAGTATTACCAAATTGGTTTAATAACATGCCGCCTAAACAAAGGCTTCTTTTGGAGCTAATAATACAACTTTGGTTTTTTCTTCGCCGTGCAGTGCCTCTTTTACGCTAGCAGGTAATCCTTCGCAAAGTTATAATAAGAATCGCAGCGGGATTAGCCTGTGAGTTCTGCTCTCATTAAAAGCGTTGTGCATCTTTATCAACAAGGCCTAATAATATCTAAATTATGCTGATTACAGAGTTTGGTAATTTTGGCTAAGCCTAATATCGTTTGCGTATTAGTTGGTTAGTGTATTACTTATTTTCCTCATTCCCTCCCTGTCTTTACTGCGCTTGCTGGGGGGAATCACATTTATATCAAAGTGTAGAGAGGGGGGGTTTAGTTTGGAAAGATGCCACCTAGTAATAAGGTGGCATATATAGATAAGCTAGGTTTTTGGCTCAGACGCTAAATCGTCTTCCTGACGTAAAAAACCAGCGGCTTCCTCATCATCTTTGGTTAAAGCTGGCTGCATAGGCATAGCCCGTGTTTGCTGGTTTAACTGGTGTAGTTGAGATGCATTGCCTAAATCGCGTTCGCTAGTGATTGAGGCAATTGATTCTCGATCTTTCAAAAAGGCAATTACATCTTTTTTGATTGCTTGTAATTGACCTTCATCTTTATGCATTTCCATAATATGTCGAGGATGCTCGAGGTTTTTCATGCCTGTAGCTGCAAAGGTTGTAGAAACAATGCGCGAAACAATCACCCAAGGCGTTATGCTGCTACGTACCAAGGTATTTTCCGAGCGTGTGCTATCATGAATACCGGTACCCGTTGATATTTTTGACTCAGTAAATGTGCCCTCGCACTTGAAGTACACGAGTAAAGATTCAAATTGCATTTCAGCAAAAAATAAATGGGCACTATTGCTCAGAAGTTGAGCAAATGCTTTAACTAATATGCCGATAAGTAATAAATGAACACTTGCCATTAACAGCTCGCTAAACTCAATAATATTTTTATTATTAAAGGCTTGTTCAATACTATTTATATTAGCAGCGTCAATATAGTGGTAAATATTAATAAAAGAGTAAGCAAGCAACACAGTAAAGGTAAGCGCTACAATGTAGAGTAAGTTACCACTAATTAACGCAACTAAACGAGAAAGGTTAAAGTGCTTACCTAAATCCATAGTGTGTAGTTTAGGCTGAATCTCTTGAATCATTTCGCCTTTAAACCCGCCTTTTCCTTCAATTTGCTCTTGTAGTTTAGGATCTAGCTCACGATAAACCCTATTAGGTACTTCTTTATAACGACGATTAGCCATTACTAAGTTATCAAGATTTATAAAAATTTCATCTGGATGAACAGACTCTTGCCAGTTTTCACGTAGTTCTGATACTTCAGCGCTTGGTGTCACTTCGTTTAAACGCGCTTTAATCATCACAAAAACAAGTACACAACTAAGTGCAGCTAAAAAAATAATGGCAGTTAAATAGAGGCCCGCGTTAAGGTTGGGTAATTGCTCAAGCCAATTGTCTATTTGTTGTTTGCTTATGCGCTGTTCTTGCATTATCCACGACATAGACAGGCCTATAGCAATGGGTAATATAAAAGATAAAGAAATGATTTTAGCAAGAGCACCAGTACCTAAGGCTTCAATATTTTTCTCTGCATTACGTGAAATAGGTTTGCCAGAAGAGCGCCAAGAAAACAGCACATAAAACATTAATATGGCACTATATATTGGAAAAGCTAGTTCGCCAGCTTCACCGGTAAAACCAGACAGTGACACAAAGGCGACCAATGCGTAAGCGATAAGAGCAACCAGTGTGCTTATCCATGAGCCAAATAAACGTTGAGCAACATTACGTATTGGGTAGGGTAAAAATAATAGTTTTGGTACTAAACTATGTAGCAAACGCGATAAAAAGCCATTTGGTTCTTTAAAAGTACTGTTTTTGCGACCAACAAGCATTTCTTCTAATGTTTGCGCAGTGTAGGCTACTTCGTTTTTTTCTTCTTGTGCAGTTGAGGTTTGTGACTTACTAAAATTAAACGCCAACGATGTTGGGTGGTTTCTACCTACGAAGTACTTAAGCGTTGCATAAATACCACCCGATAAAGTCCGAATGCCTAGGGCGAGTATTAACATGCCAAATATCATTAAGATCCAACCTGCTGTTGCATCTTCTTTTACAGAGCTAGACGCGATAACAAGCAAGCTGATGCCAACAACAGATTCAATAAGCCCTCTTATTGCTTTTACTTTACCTTCCAGTTTGAAAGGGTTTTTTAGTCCAAGATCGATTGATCCGTAATCAAAAGCCATCAAATGCTCCTTATAAATAGTACATCCTAAAAAGGGAATATCAGCATAGCTACAATAACGCATGCATTAAGACATTATTGCTTAATTTCTGATTGTATATCAATAATATTGTTCAGCTTAAGGTTACTTGAATATGATAAGTTAAATCTTTTAAAGGTTGTTATTGCTTAAAAGGGAGTGTAGTAAATAACCTGATATTTTAGCTAATCCATAAAGTGAATGGTTTGACCAAGAGGGAAATTGCATATTTTGGCCGTGAAGGTTGATAGTAAAGGCCGAGAAAAATAATGATATAAGTCTAACAAAAGTCGCTATTTTCGGTTCTAATAGAAAACAGCTGATACGTAAATTTACTTTGTTTTAATAAAGTCTCTTAACCAGTGTTTAGGTTAAGTTATATTGAATAAACAAATGCCAGCTTATTAGCTGGCATTTTTAATAGCTATATAAAGCTAATTATGAAAACACCACTGTTTTATTGCCATTAATAAACAGCTTGTGTTCTGATGCTAGTTGCAGTGCTTTACAAAACACCGTTTTCTCCACATCTTTACCCATTTTAGCCATCATTTCAGCTGTATTCGCATGGGTCACACTCGATACGTCTTGTAAAATAATCGGGCCTTCGTCTAGCTCATTATTAACAAAGTGAGCCGTGGCACCAATAATTTTCACACCACGTTCAAATGCCTGGTGATACGGTTTTGCACCAATAAAAGCAGGTAAAAATGAGTGATGAATATTAATGATTTTACCCTCAAAACGACCCACAAATTCAGGGCTTAAAATACGCATGTATTTAGCTAGGCCAATAATGTCAGGGTTATAGCTGGCAATTAAGTCACCGACTTTTTCGTCGTGCTCACTGCGCGTAAGTCCTTCATGAGAAACCACATGAAAAGGAATATTAAACCCTTTCACTAGAGGCTCTAGAGTAGGGTAGTTAGCGATAACGGCGAGTATCTCTATGTTTAGAGCTTGTTCAAATTGCTTTAATAACATGCCGCCCAAGCAATGAGCTTCTTTTGTGGCTAATAGTACCACTTTGGTTTTTTCTTCACCGTGCAGTGCCACTTTTGCGCCAGCTGGTAATACTTCGCGCAGTTGTGACAAAAACTCAGCATGTGGTTCGCCTGTAAGCTCTGTGCGCATAAAAAAGCGTTGTGCATCTTTATCAACAAATTCGTTGTTACGAATAATATTTAAATTATGCTGATTACACAGTCCGGTAATTTTGGCGATTAAGCCTATATCGTCTGCGCATTGGGTGGTTAGTATATAACTCATTTTCCTCATTCTTACCCAGTGGTTAGTTGCTTCATTATTTGTGTTTTAATTTAGAAAGCAAGACCTTTGTGTGATAGCCAATGTTTAATTTTAATTTACGCTAAGATAGCGTTAGTAAGGTTAATTTAGCTTTAAGTAAGTTTAACAAATTGTGTTCTAGTAAGGATTTAAAACAAGGAACTAAATCAGTTGTTTATTACTATATTTATACTATTGTCTAGTTAAAAAGTTGTTTTTAGTGTGCTTTACTAGCATACGAGTATATTAAATTGCGAATTAACTCTGTTTGTGCTTAATTTGTATACAAGTGTGGCGCTATTGTAAGTAATATAAACAATGGAAACTTAGCTGCTAAGCGGCTGAAAAATAAAAAGCTTAATGGCTTATAATGTTAATTGGAGAAATAATGGGTAATTTAAGCTTAAAAAACAAGTTGCTACTGTTGGCTGTTTTACCATTGATAGTATTACTAATCAGTTTTATGGCGGGCTCTTATTATTTAGAGAAGCAGAATCAACAGCAAAACTTTAATGAGTTCAAAACTAAATTAATTGCTGATAAACAAACCTTGCTAAGAACAGAAATAGAAATCGGCTCTAAAGTAGTGCAATACCAATTAGCACAAGGAAATGAACAAGACGCTAAAAATGCGTTGCGAGATTTAACCTTTGGCGAAGATGGTTACTACTTTATTTATGATACCGATGGTATTAGTGTTTTTCATGCATTACTGGGTGATGCAATAGAAGGTCAAAATAAAATAGGGATGACCGACCCAAACGGTAAAAAAATAGTGGTTGGCTTACTTGAACAAGCTCGTAAGGGCGGTGGCTCGTTTACCTATCATTTTCAAAAGCCCAATACCACAGGCTTAGTCGAAAAGATTGGCTATGCAGCCATGATCCCAGGTACTAATTGGATGATAGGCACTGGCACATATATGGATGATATTGAAGCTGAGTTGGTAAAGTATCAAGCAACTATGGAACGCCATTTAAGTGAAAAAATGACCACTTTGGTTTTAATATCACTTCTGCTTCTTGGTTTAGCAGCAGCCGGTGCGTTGTATGCTTCTAATAATATGCTAAAACCGATTAAACGTATGGTGCAAAGCTTAGATGATATTGCCAAAGGGGAGGGGGATTTAACCCGACGCTTAGAAATAGATACTCATGATGAAATTGGTCAGTTAGGTGAATCTTTCAATGTATTTGTGAGCAAGCTACACAGTATTATTGCCGGTGTGGTTGATGTAACAAGTGACGTTAAAACAGCTTCTTCAGATATTAATACGCAAACATTACTCATAGAAGACAAGTTATTAAAGCATAACCATGAAACCGATTTAGTGGCAACGGCGATTACCGAAATGTCAGCAACCTCGCATGAAGTTGCGCAAAATACCACACAAGTTGCGGTATCAACTCAGGCGGCAACAAAAGAAGTGGCTAACGCGCAAGATTGTGTGGATGTTTCACTGAGCGAAGTATCAAACTTAATGGGCGAAATTAATCAAGCAGCAGAGCAGGTTAACTCGTTAAGTGAGCAATCTAAAAAAATTAATAGCGTATTGAGTGTAATTGGTGGCATTGCTGAACAAACAAACTTATTGGCATTAAATGCGGCAATTGAAGCGGCACGCGCAGGTGAGCAAGGTCGGGGGTTTGCGGTGGTGGCTGATGAAGTTAGAAGCTTAGCGAGCAGAACCCAAGACAGTACATTAGAAATTAACGAAATGCTAAGTGAGTTACATAATTTAGTAACGGCAGCTGTTGATGCTATGCATGCGAGTCAACAAAGCTGTAATCGTTCAGTTGAGTCTTCTCGCGCTATTTCTGAAAGCTTAGGTGCGGTAACCACGTCCGTGACCACCATTAATGACATGAGTACGCAAATTGCCACAGCAGCAACAGAGCAAAGCAGTGTAACAGAAGAAATTAACCGTAACGTGTATGCGATTCAAGAAATAGTTAATGAGTTAACACAGTCGAGTAAAACCACTTCTTCAGTAAGTCAGCACCTAGCAGGGCGAGGTGAAAACTTGGGTGACCTAGTAGGACAATTTAAAATATAGATAGCGTGATTTAAATTGCTAACTACGCTAAGCCGTAACATTATTTGTTACGGCTTTTTTATTGGTTGGCGCTGAGTGGGTGATAGTAGCTATAAATATCTAACGACACAGAGATTTTTTAATATTTTTATTCGTCTCTAATGTACACTATTAGCTATTCTTATTAATAAGTGCTTACTTATTACAGTAAATTTATAGTGAAAGACTATTTTAGGGTTTTGAAATGATAGAGTATCCGGTTGATCAGTTACCACAACTCATAAACGACTTATTGCAGTGTGATACCACAGAGCGCAAAAATAAATTACTTATAGATGCTCAACAAACCTTATCAATCGAACACTTATCTTTGTTGTTTGAAGCTATTCCTAAAGAGCAACGCCTTGAAATTTGGCATTTATTAGATGAAGACACGCAACACGAAATTTTCGTTAATTTAAGTGAAGATAGCTGTTTGTGGTTATTGCAGACTTTAGATGACAGCGACGGTTTTAAATTATTAGACGAAGTTAACGTTGAAGAGCTGCTTGAGTTAGAAGAAGTTATTCCACAACGTTTTATTGATTATGCAAAAAAGCAGCTAGATGAAGCACAAACCAAACAATACGAACTGGCGCAACAATATACACCTGAGCAGTTAGGTCACTGGATTGGCTTTGACTTTTTAAAGGTGTCTGACAAGCTCACTGCGGGTGGCGCTAAAAAGCTGCTACACAAAGGGTTACCGCAGTACAGCGAAGTGATTTATTTAGTGAGCCGTAAAGGTAGCTTAATCGGCGAAGTGGCAGTTAATGACCTAATAAAAGCAAATGATAACGAGAGCTTAATGACTCTTGCTAATCATGACTTTACCTCATTGCACGCAGACCATGATTTATATGAAGCCGCAGAAGTGGTTATTCACAGCGAGCAAATGGCCATGCCCGTGGTTAATGCCGATAACAAACTAATAGGGCGTTTAACCATTGCATCGGCTTACGAGTTACGTCAAGAAATCGCTGACGAAGCAGCAGCAAAAGCCGGTGGTTTACGTGAAGACGAAGATTTATTTGCCAGTGTTCGCAAAAGTGCTAAAAACCGTGGTATTTGGTTAGGTATCAACTTAGCAACCGCATTTTTAGCCTCATGGTTTATAGGCTTATTTGGCGCCACCATAGAACAAGTGGTGGCACTTGCGGTATTAATGCCTGTAGTAGCCTCTATGGGCGGAATAGCGGGTAGTCAAACCTTAACAGTTATAGTGCGCGGTCTTGCGCTTGGTCAAGTTACCGACTCAAACCGTAACGCTCTACTTAAAAAAGAGCTACGTGTAGGGGCGGTAAATGGCTTGGTATGGGCTTTAGTGATTGGTTTGCTAACTTACCTGTGGTTTAACGATATTATGCTTAGTATAACCATTACCGTGGCAATACTGCTGAATTTAGTGGCTGCATCGTTGGCGGGCGTAGTGATCCCGTCTATTTTAGATAAAATGAAAATTGATCCAGCATTATCAGGCTCAGTTATTTTAACCACAGTAACTGATATTGTCGGCTTTGTGACCTTTTTAGGGTTAGGTAGTTTGTTGTTACTTTAGGGTCTGTTGATCTTTCAAGGTTAAATTTGCAGCAGTCTGTTTGGTATTTAGGCAAGGCAGAGCCTATGTGGTGTGGTTATTCCCCATAAATAGGCGATAATGCAGCATCCTTGGCTCAACGGCGGTCCCCTTAGGGTGCTCCCTAGGGCCG
>NZ_PNDH01000054.1:0-45580 GCF_005887175.1 Pseudoalteromonas sp. S1612
TGATGCTGCGTTATCGCCTATTTATGGAGAATAACCACACCACATAGGCTCTGCCTTGCCTAAATACCAAACAGACTGCTGCAAATTCAACCTTGAAAGGTCAACAGACCCTAGTATTTATAGGATAAATAACAATGAAAAAATCCTACGTTATTGTTTTAGTAATAATAGTTACCGGCTTGATGTGGTTTTTAGGTAAAGGCAATGCTAGTTATTCAGTGTCGCAAACAACAGCTAAAGAGCATACGAAAACACCTGAATTTGTTGCTATGCCGGTAAAACCTAAGGTACTAGATGTTAAATCAAGCATAAAAAAAATGCCTAAAGAGCAGCATGAGTTTAATGAAGATATAGCTAAAGCAGCATCGGCGGTGGCGCAGCAATATCAACAAAACTTAGTATTCCCGCCTTATTCGCAACCTTTAACGGTATATGATGACGACCGGCTAAAGCCAAATCAGTTTTTCCCGGTTACTAGCCCAGTAGGAGAGCAAGGCGGGGAGTTAACCTTAAGTTTATCTCAATATCGCTATGTCTATCCGCAAGCAATTGAATTAACCATAAGCGCACAAAATTTAGGTAAAGCACAGATAACACTCAGTGATACGGATACCAAACAGCCGTTAAAAACACACAGTGGTGTTGCTCGTGACAATGAGCTAGCAATTACGTTTAAAGGTGAGGAAGACTATCCTCGCAATTTACAGTTATTAGTTGAAGCCAACATTGCGGGTAAAATGGTCCCTGTGGTGGCACAAATACAATATATGCCGCCTAGTGCAACCCTAACTAGCTTTGATAACGCATATCCACGTTATGATAATATGATAGTGCCTGCTAACTTAACAGTGATAAAAAGTGGCTTATATCGCCTAAGAGCTAACTTATACAGTGGTACTTCGCCATTAGCACATTTAGTTGCTAAAGCTCGTTTAAATGAGGGCAGCGAACAAATTGATTTTAAAGCGCATTGGTCTGTTTTGCCTACGCAAACGAATGATTTGCGGTTGAGCGACTTTGTTATTGAACGTATGTCGCCAAGCCCAGGTGAGCGAAACAGCTTTGGGCAAAGTAAAGTGAGTGAGTTTACTATTGAAGATTTTGCTTACGATAGCTTACAGCAGCTGCCTTATCAGGCGAATAAACAAGAAATGCAGAGTTTAGAGTTTTTACAAGGATTAGCTGCCGGTAAGTAGCAGCATAAAACAGAGCGAAGGGTTTGCATTACTGCAAACCCTTAAAAATTAGCTTAAATTAATGGTAACCACGTCGGCTTGGTTTGTTTCATCTTGTTCAGAATTAACTGGCGCTTTTGGAATATCTGGTTTATCTAACGCGATATCGCCACCATCAATAACATCACCGGTTTGCAGATTAGCAAAATCAAACAATTGGTTATCAGCTAAATGCGAAGGTACAACATTTTGCATTGCAGTAAAAATACTTTCTATACGCCCTGGGTGCTCTTTATTCCATTGCTCTAGCATGTTCTTGGTGTGCTTACGCTGTAAGTTTTCTTGTGAGCCACATAAGTTACACGGAATGATTGGGTAGCCTTGGCTAAACGCATATTTGCTTATATCGGCTTCTTTACAATAAGCCAACGGACGAATAACCATGTGCTCGCCGTTATCACTCATTAGTTTAGCTGGCATACTTTTGAGTTTTCCGCCGTAAAACATATTTAGAAACAAGGTTTCTATCATGTCATCACGGTGATGACCCAGTGCGATTTTAGTAGCGCCTAGCTCTTTAGCCGTACGATATAAAATACCACGGCGTAAGCGAGAGCAAAGTGAGCACGTTGTTTTACCTTCAGGAATAATATCGGTAACAATACTGTAGGTATCTTCTTCGACAATTTTGTATTCAATATTTAAATTATCAAGGTATTCAGGCAGTACATGCTCAGGGAAGCCTGGTTGTTTTTGGTCAAGGTTAACCGCAAAAAGGTCAAACTTAATAGGGGCAACACGCTGTAAATGTTGCAGCATATCGAGCATAGTGTAACTGTCTTTTCCGCCAGATAAGCACACCATGATACGATCACCTTCTTCTATCATGTTAAAATCCATGACAGCTTGACCTGTGAGGCGGCGTAAACGCTTTTGAAGCTTATTTAAGTTGTGTTGAGCTTTGGCTTGAGCAGAATGAGACACTACGCCCCCTTATAAACAGTACGGCAAAATTAATTGCTAAAAATAAAGGGGCGTATTATATGCCATATGCAATATCACAGCTACAGCAAACGTTAACTTTCTGCGAGTGGACTTACATAGCCGTCAGGTTTCAATGCAAGTACATCACAATCGAGGCTGTCAATAACATGCTCAGCGGTGTTACCCACTAATGCAGCACTTAAGCCGGTACGTCCTACAGTGCCAATAACCACTAACTCACTATTTAAACGATTTGCAACATCCGGTATCACATCTTCTGGCAATCCCTCTTCAATAAAGCATTGATCAGAGGTTAGGTTAAACTCGTTAGCTAGTTCATTGGTTGATTCAATATGATGTTTTTTAACTGATTCATTGTAAAGCCCAGGGTTAAATTCTGGGATTTCTATCGCAATATTTACTGGTGTAGCAGGGTAGGCATTGACTAAGTTAAGTTTAGCATTAGCCAGTTCACATAAAAATTGTGCATCTTTAATTATGCGTTTATTAAGTGATAAGTGCTGCTCATTTTCACTGACTGCATTTACTGCAGCTAAAATATTCCCCTGTGCTGGCCATTGCATATCTTTGACAAATAAAACGGGCGTTGGGCATTTTCTTACTAAATGCCAGTCTGTAGGAGTAAAAATGACCGCTTTAAGCGTACCGTGTTGATGAGTACCTTTGATAACCAAGTCGTATTTATCATTGATAACGGTATTAATTATTGCCTCGTATGGGCGATTATGCCAAATAACTTGAGTATCAATATTAATATTTTGATAAGGAGAGATTAGATCTTTAAGCCATAGCTCGCGATCTTTGAGGACGGCTTGACGCATTGCTTCACGTTCATCGCCTGATAACATAGTGGTCATTTCGTAAGAAAAATCGTAAACCGTCATAAAGGCGGTAATGCTCGCACCCGATTTTTTGGCTAAATCTATTGAACGCGCGAGGGCATTTTGATCGTCTTTAGTTGGGTCAATAACCGCGATAATACGTTTAATCGTTTTCATTGTGCTACTCCATTCACTTAACAGTTATACATTCAGTGTAACGCAAATACAAAACAGTTAAAGGGAGGAGCACTAAGATTATTGTTCTATATCAATTTATTGATTTATTAACGTGGCTTTACAATCGCAGCTGTTTTCGCAAGCGCGTCATTATCTAAAATAGTAATAAACTTACCTTCTACTTTAATTAAGTCAGCTTTTTGAAAACGACTCAATAAACGGCTAATGGTTTCAACAGTTAAACCAAGGTAGTTGCCAATTTCACCGCGGGTCATGGTAAATCTAAATTCTTTACGTGAAAAACCACGCTCACCAAAACGCTCTGATAAATTATAAATAAAACTCGCTAGACGTTCTTCGGCAGACTTTTTATTGAGTAAAAGCAGCATTTCTTGGTCGTAGGTTATTTCACTACTCATTAAACGCATAATTTGTTGGCGAAGCTTAGGCAACTTACCAGCGAGTTCGTCAAGTGTATCAAAGGGGATTTCACATACCATTGAGGTTTCTAGTGCTTGAGAAAAGCTTTGGTGCTGCATTTTATTGATGGCATCAAACCCAACAAGGTCGCCAGCTAAGTGAAAGCCGGTAATTTGTTCATCGCCTTGCTCAGACAAAGTATACGATTTAAACGAACCTGAACGAACCGCAAAAATTGCATTTAAAGGCGCGCCCGATTCAAATAAGTAGTCACCCTTGTGTAATGGTTTTTTTCGCTCAATGATCTCATCAAGTTTATCCATTTCTTGGCCATTTAAAGAAAATGGTAAACATAACTGGCTAATACTGCAGTTATTACAGCTAATGGCACAATTACCTTTAGCACGACTTTGAGAAAAATCCATAAGTTCAATCCGTTAAATTTCTATGCACGACATTTTATAATGTTAATGCACTAGCTTATCTGTTGCAATGATCAGGAGGTAGATACCATACCAAATGATAACACTGCCTAATGTTATTCGTGTCCATGGGTGATTAAAAAGCGTATTTAGCTTTTGTGCAGCCATGCCTAAGGTGATCATGGCAGGAAATGTGCCTAGGGCAAATGCCAGCATAACTAAAGCACCATTAATGGCACTGCCACTGGTCATTGCCCAAGTAAGTGCAGAATATACTAAACCGCACGGTAACCAGCCCCATAACGCACCATAACCAAGCGCTTTTAGAGGCGAATCAATGGGCATTAAATACTTATTAAGTTTAATTAAGTGCTGCCAAATGAGGGTTTTACCTAGTTTTTCGAGCCACTGTAAGGTGGCGGCTAGGCGCATAATATAAACGCCAACCAGTAACATAAAAATACCGGCTAAAAATGACAAAAATAATGAAAAGGCAGAATTTTGCGTAGCAAACTGGCTACTAATACCCGCAACAAGGGCTCCTGCTAGCATATAACTTAAAGCTCGACCGCTGTTATAAGCTAAAGAATATAACCACGTTTGACGTTTATTGCTGGCAAGTTGCAATGAGCTGGCAATACCACCACACATAGCAATGCAATGACCACTGCCAATTAAGCCCATTAAAAAAGCGCTAACAAAAATAGGGTCAATCATTACTTTTATTGTGCTGCTCTTTGTCGTCTTCAAACAAAATACTATGGCCTTGCTTGTTTAAATCAGAGAATTGCTCGCCTTTTACTGCCCAAAAAAATACGCCAATAGCAATTAATACAAACAAAATAGCGATAGGAACTAAAATATAAATTATGCTCATAACTTTAATAGCCTTAGTGAATTACATATCACAATAATAGAGCTGGCAGACATACCAATAACGGCCATCCATGGCGCAACTAAGCCCATAGCCGCTAGCGGTAATATAGAGCCATTATATAATAAAGAAAGCGCCAAGTTTTGCTTAATTATACGTCGTGTTTGTTTAGCAATAGTTAACAAATGCGAGATAGAAGCTAAGTCACTGTTTAGCAATACAACATCAGCACTATTTTTAGATATATCGGCACCGGTTTCCATGGCGATAGATAAATGGGCGCTGGCAAATACTGGGCTGTCGTTTACGCCATCACCAACCATAGCAACAATTTCACCTTGCGATGACCAGCGTTCAACTGCGACTTGTTTATCTTTTGGACTGCAGCTTGCAAGTACTGAATCAAGCTTTAATTTTTTAGCGACTTTGGCACCGGCATCAGATGCATCACCAGTTAGCATATGGCAACTAAGGTTAGCCGCTTGTAAAACATTAATGAGCTTATCGGCATCAGCTTTAACTTTATCTACAAAGTAAAAGCGTGCAACAGCCTGCTTGTTTATGTAAAGCGTTGCTTGTGCGTTGGTTTTTTTTGTGTCAAACCAGCCACTTTTACCAATAGCGTAATGGGTATTATCGAACTGAGCGCTTATCCCAATGCCTGGGTGCAGTTGTACATCGTCAAATTTACGTTGCCCTTTAAACTCCTTAAATGCACTGGCAATAGGATGTTCAGAGTAACTTTCAAGCTGGGCTGCAATATCAAGAATTTGCTCTTTGCTGTAGTTATCATCAAGTATGTCAACCACGTCGAGGCTAAATTTACCTTGTGTAAGCGTACCTGTTTTGTCAAAGGCAAATAAAGTGAGCTTTGATAGAGTTTCTAGCACATGTGCTTGCTTAATTAGTATACCTTTGCGGGTTAAGGTTGCTACAGCACACGTTAATGCGGTGGGAATTGCTAAGCTTAATGCGCACGGGCAAGTGGCCACTAACACCGATATAGTGATCCAAAAAGCAACATCAGGGTCTACCTGGTACCAACCAATGGCGGTTAGAGAGGCAAACACCAATAATACAGCAACAAACCACTGCGCTACTTTGTCGGTAATTTCAACCAGTCTTGGGCGTTTTGTTAGGGCGTTATGTTGCAGGCGAATAATTTGATTAAGTAGGGTGTTTTGGCCTAGTTTATTGATTTTTATTTCAATAATACCATCATGATTAACCGTGCCTGCATACACATTATGATCAATATACTTTCGTACTGGTTGATGTTCGCCGGTCATCATAGACTCATCAACACTGGTACTGCCTTTAACCAATATGCCATCAGCAGGAATGGTTTCGCCAGCCTTTATTAACACAATATCGTTAAGTTTGAGTTTTTTGGCGGCAATGATGTGCTCATTACCTTGCTCATCGAGCGTACGTGCAGTAAGGGGTAACAACTTTTGCAAGTTGGCAGTGAATTCACTGGCCTTTAAACGCGCTCTAAATTCTAAGTATTTACCTAGTAAGAGTAAAAAGGTAAACATACAAATAGATTCAAAGTAAACTTCGCCTACTTCCATTACGGTGGCATAACAGCTGGCGCCATAAGCACCAAAAATAGCCAATGATACTGGTAAGTCCATATTCAGCTGCTTTGCCTTTAAGCCGTTAATTGCGTTACTTAAAAAGGGAAGGGCGCTGTATAAAATGACTGGAGTGGCTAGAATTAAACTGATCCATCTAAAGTACTGTTCAAAGTTGCTATCCATTCCAGAGAACATGCCGAAGTACATTGCAAAGGCAAACATCATTACTTGCATGGTCATCAAGCCTGCGACACCAAGGCGGCGAATATACGCTTTGGCTGTTTGTTGCTTTTGCTGGGCTTCTAAATCTGATTGGAAGGGGTAAGCTTTATAGCCTATTTCAGCCAATGAGGTAATTAGCTCACTTAAAGGCGTGGCACTTTTATCCCAGTGGATCATGGCACGATTTGTTGAGGTATTTACATCAACGCGTTTTACCGATTTAAGGTTCAATAATTGCTTTTCAATTAGCCATGCACAGGCGGCGCAGGTTATACCCTCAACACTCAGTAATACCTCAGAGTTGTCGTTATGCGTGCTAATAAACTCATCTTGGATATCTTCATTGTCATAGCTTTTAATAAAAGCGAGCTGTTCAGGGACAAGTTGCTCTACTTTGCCGGCACTTACGGTGCGGTATTTGTAGTAGTCGGTCATTCCTTGGTCAATGATGTTTTGAGCAACCGCTTGACAGCCAATGCAACACATTGGCTCAGCGGTATTGTCTATAATAACGTGTGCGTTAAACCCTGCCGGCACACTTTCAAGACAATGAAAGCAATTTTTAGACATACTAAATACTACTTATAATTAGGAGTAACTAAAACGGTGGCTGTGGTTGGTAAAGTAATACTTTCTTTCATTTTCCAACTAGCATCAACGGGTTCAATAAACACTGAGTAAGCACCAGGCGTGTAGCTTTCTAATAATGCAGTAAACTCTTGATTAGCATTTGGAGTGAGGGTAGCTTCAAAATCATGTGCTTTTATAGTGCGATGAAAAAACGATAATTTTAGCGCGTGAATATTACTGGTATCGCCTTTAGTAAATTTAAAGCTTACTCGCTCATCAGATACATTTAGGTCACCATGTAAATACAAGGCTTTTGCTTTATCAAACTTGATCAGCTCTAAGTTGATTGCTTTGCCTTTTTTATAGTAATCGTCCACAACCATATCTGGGCCGTTACCAATGGCTGTAATAAATAAACTAATGCAGCCAATAATTGCAGCTAATGGAAAGAAGATTAAAAACCAAGGCCAAAAATTTTTATACCACGGAGTCGGTTGCATAGTCGCTCTAAAATTAATTAATGTGCGGCTATATTATAATAAATAGAACGAAAAGACTAAAAAAAAGCCTCCGAGTGGAGGCTTTTTTGATCTGTATTAATCTATTGAAATAAAAAGATTAAAACTGAAACGTTTTGTTAACTTTATCGTTATTTATCTTGCGATAAGCTGTAAACGTAAGCAGTTAATAGGTGAATTTTATCTTCGCCTAAAATCTCTTTCCAAGCAGGCATTACACCAGCACGGCCATGGTTAAGTGTTTCTTCAACTGCACGTTGAGAACCACCGTATAACCAAATGTTATCAGTTAGATTTGGTGCACCAAACGGTAAGTTGTGCGCTACTGAACCTTTACCATCTGCACCATGACATGCTGCACACATCGCGAATTTCGCTTTACCTGCATCGGCATCTTTTTGGTTTACAGTACGACCAGATAGGCTAAGTACATAAGCTGTCATTTCTTTAACGCCTTGCTCACCTAATGCATCACCCCAAGGTGGCATTGCTGCAACACGGCCTAAAAGTAATGTTTCTCTGATTTTGTCAGGTGTACCACCGTATAACCAATCTTTGTCTGTTAGGTTAGGGAAGCCAGTACCACCTCGAGCATCAGAGCCATGACACTGTGCACAGTTTTGAGCAAATAAGCGCTGACCAATTTCAACCGCTAGTTGACCTTGCGTTTGCTCATGCTTAGTACCGTTTTCTAGTGCTACTTGTTGTGCTGCATCACCAGCAAATTTAGACTCTACTAAATCAGTAACAGGGATTTGTGCCAATTCATTGAAAATTGGGCCAAAACGCTCTTCAGCAGCACGATATTCTGCATCTAGCTTTACAAAGCGGCCATCTTCTTTAGCATCAATGACTGCTTCTTTCGATTCAGTTAAAGAAGTAACACCTTGGTTTGAGCTGGTCCACTTTGCTAAGCCTTCCCAGTTACCTAAACCTGGGTAAGCTGCTAAGTAATAAACAGACCATACAAACGTTGCGAAGAACATGTATGTCCACCATTTTGGTAGTGGATTGTTTAATTCTTCAATGCCGTCAAACTCATGTCCACAGCTTTCACCTTCTTTTACGCCTACATAGTTTTTTAAGTTCCAAACTAGTAGACCAAAGATAATGATTAAGCATGCAAGGGTTAATACAATAACCCATATACTCCAAAAGCTAGTCATTTCTCAGACCCCTTTTCCTCGTTAGAGAGTGTATTGTTGTGTTTTTTTTCATCTTCAAATATGACATTAGCAGCGTCTTTAAAACGACTTTTACTGCGCTTACTATATGCCCATCCAACAATCACAATAAATAATACTAAAATTACCAGAGTCAAAATGCCTCTGTATGTCCCGTAGTCCATAATAATCTACTTCAAATGTGTGCCAAGTTGTTGCAAATAAGCAATAAGGGCTTGCATCTCTGTTGCACCTTTACCGTCATTCATTGCGTCAACTTTAGCAATGTCAGCGATTAATTCCTCGTCACTGCCGTAACCTAAACCCGGGTGTTTTGGGTTTTCTGGGTTAATAGCAAACGTGTCACGGAAAATTTGTAGCTTTTTCAGAGTTAAGCTTGTATCAAGCGTGTTCTCTGCTAACCAAGGGAAGCCTGGCATATTCGACTCAGGAACCACTGCACGAGGATCAACTAAGTGCGCATAATGCCAGTCGTCTGAGTAACGTTTACCTACTCGTGCAAGGTCAGGACCAGTACGTTTAGAGCCCCATAGGAATGGGTGATCCCATACTGATTCACCCGCAACCGAGTAATGACCGTAACGCTCGACTTCATCACGAAATGGACGAATCATCTGTGAGTGACAGTTAGCGCAACCTTCACGCACATAGATGTCACGACCTTCAAACTCTAGTGCATTTAACGGGCGTAACCCATCAACGGGTTTAGTTGTGTCGTCTTGGAACATTAGCGGAGTAATTTCTACCAATGCACCAAAGCTGATTGCGAAAACAGTCAAGATGGCCATAAGGCCGATATTTTTCTCGATAATTTCGTGTTTATTTTGCGAATTTTTATTGCTCATTATCTGACTCCGTTATGCTAACTGCGCTTGTTCATCAAGTTCTAGCGAGTTATTTTTCGCTGAAACTGTACGATAAACGTTATAAGCCATAACCAGCATACCTGTAACGATGAATACACCGCCTAAGAAACGCATAACATAGAAAGGATGAGAGGCTTCTAACGACTGAACAAAGCTGTACATTAATGTACCGTCAGAGTTAACTGCACGCCACATTAGGCCTTGCATTACACCTGAAATCCACATTGCAACAATGTATAAAACAACACCCACAGTGTGTAACCAGAAGTGTGTATTGATTAATTTAATGCTGTACATACGACCTTGCGAGAATAACGCAGGAATAAGGTGGTAGATAGCACCGATAGAAATCATTGCAACCCAACCTAGTGCACCTGAGTGTACGTGACCTACTGTCCAATCTGTGTAGTGCGATAACGCATTTACAGATTTAATTGCCATCATTGGGCCTTCAAACGTCGACATACCGTAGAAAGACAATGAAACCACTAAGAAACGAAGTACTGGGTCAGTACGTAACTTATGCCATGCACCTGAAAGTGTCATAATACCGTTGATCATACCACCCCAAGACGGCACGAATAAGATAATAGACATCACCATACCTAAGCTTTGCGTCCAATCAGGAAGCGCAGTGTAGTGAAGGTGGTGAGGACCTGCCCAAATGTAAAGCGAGATAAGTGCCCAAAAGTGAACAACCGATAAACGGTATGAGTAAACTGGACGACCCGCTTGCTTTGGTACAAAGTAATACATCATACCTAAGAAGCCAGCAGTAAGAAGGAAACCTACAGCATTGTGTCCGTACCACCACTGAACCATTGCATCAACCGCACCGGCGTAAATTGAGTATGATTTAGTTAGTGAGACAGGAACAGCCATGCTGTTAACAATATGAAGTACTGCAACAGTAATAATGAAACCAGCATAGAACCAGTTAGCTACATAAATATGAGCCACTTTACGTTTAGCAATAGTGCCCATAAATACAACAGCGTACGTTACCCAAACAACAGCAATTAAGATATCGATAGGCCACTCAAGTTCTGCATACTCTTTAGAACTTGAAATACCCATAGGTAGAGTAATTGCTGCTAGAACAATCACTAACTGCCAACCCCAAAAGGTGAAGGCGGCTAATTTATCTGAAAGAAGGCGCGTTTGACATGTACGTTGTACGACGTAATAAGACGTCGCAAAGAGAGCACTTGTACCAAATGCGAAAATTACTGCGTTCGTGTGTAACGGACGAAGTCGAGAGTAAGTTAACCATGGTGTGTCAAAGTTAAGTGCTGGCCAAGCTAGTTGGGCAGCAATCAGAACCCCAATACCCATGCCAACGATGCCCCAAATCACTGTCATAATAGCGAATTGGCGTACAACTTTATAATTGTACTCAGTTTGTGATGCTACTGTTTGGCTCATTTTCTGGCTTCCGCTGCAATAAATGCGTTTAGAAATGAATTACCTACTTGTTAAAGTAGGACCTACTATTATTCCAAAGTATACTATCTAAACCCCACAATATGTGGTTGTTAAAGATAATAATCTCAAGAAATACTTGTTTTTTTTGCGGTTGAAATGATAAATTTTTTGGCCTTAAAAAGATAGGTCAATTGCGTAATAATATGACATCAATCAAACTTTATTGAGTTGCTGTCTATTTTTTGAGGTGATTTGTACCTTACTCACTCATTAAAGCCGATAATCAACCAACTTGCCCTAAATGTTGGGCCCATACATTCGATATTTGAGAACTTGCATGTATATATATAGAGTATGCTTACTTTCTTTTCTATTATTTTTACTAGGTTGTGACTTTTCTGGATCAACATCAACAGCAAAAGTAAGCCAATCGCAAACTGAGTGTAAAAATAACAAACCATGTCATTTTGAAAATCAAGTCAAGATTTGGTTAAGCGAAGAAACTTTATCACCAGAGACACCGTTTTCAATTTATGCTCACTTACCTAATGATCTAACAATAACAGCGGCTAAATTGGAGGGAGTAACTATGTATATGGGTTACATTCCATTGCAGTTTACCGAGCAAGGGAATATTTGGTTGGCCGATACTATGGTTGGGATTTGCTCAGAGCAAAATATGGTGTGGAAGCTTGTACTTACTACTAGTAATAAAAATACTGGCATAAGTAGTAATGTTGATTACTATTTTAACGTCACTTATTGAAAGTTTTCACTATGGTGTGGTTTTTCAACTACGCTATTTCCGTATAACTCTAGTGGCAAAGCCCATTGACCTTCACCTCACATGTAGTTACCTGAAACTGAAGCACGTCTGTTAGTGTAAGTATTTTAACTTAATAATAAGTATCCCTTTTACACATCTACTTGCTTTAAAGATTATAGCCATCCTTTATTACCCACAAATACATTTATAAAGCCCTCGTCGATTTAACAGTTGTTTTTTATTAATGTGTAGTGAGCTCGAAATTCACTATAAGCATAAAATTTACCTGGTTAAAGCATATAGCAAAATTATTCAGACTAAATAAACAATCTACTTGCATAAATATGGTTAGTAATTAACACCTAGTTTTACCTTTTTAATAACGATCTGTGATTAACATGTTAATTTTCCTGTTTAGGGCACATTGCCCCAATAATTACATTTGATTACAAACTCAACCTATTTGATTTCACGTGTGTTTTTTATGTGATTAAGCCTGTCTTAGTGATTGATTTTTAAGTGTTTTTATTAATTAACAATGAAACAATAGTTAACAATAGTACCTTTTTTGTGTACACGCAAATAAGGGTGATCTTTTATTGCTCTGTTGTTAAGTTTTCATTCAGTTAAGGGCGCCTAAGTTGCTCCCGCTCACTCAAAAATCTCATAAAAGTGAGTGTTGCCAATTTAGGTAAATTCAACAAGTAGGGTTCATTCATGAAAAAATCAACTCTTGGTTTAGCTGTTATTGCAGCAATCCCAATGTTCTCAAGTGTTCAGGTTTTAGCTGCAGACGAAGCAGCAAAGTCAATTGAAAAAATTCAAGTAACGGGTTCTCGTATCAAGCGTTCAGATATGGAAAACGCAAGCCCTGTTACACTTATCGGTGCAGACGACATCAAAGCAATGGGCGCTACAAGTATTGATAGCGTATTACAGAAAATGACCGCTACAGGCGGTGCAATGACAAACCCAGGCGTTAATAATGGTTCTGGTGGTAATGCCCGCATAGACCTTCGCGGTCTGGGTTCAAGTCGTACTCTAGTACTTGTAAACGGTCGTCGCATGATTGCATCGGGTACTGGTGCAGCATCAACTGTTGACTTAAATACAATCCCTGTTTCTATGATCAAATCAGTGGAAGTACTAAAAGATGGCGCTTCTGCAGTTTATGGTACTGATGCAGTTGCTGGCGTAGTAAATATTATCCTAAAAGATAATTTTGAAGGCCTAGACATGAATGTTAATTCAGCAATTACTGGTGAAGGTGACGCAACAGAGAACTCAATTGATTTCACTGTTGGTAGCTCATTTGATAAAGGTAACATTGTTATCGGCATGCAATACACTGATCGTGGTAAAGCATCTCAAGCTGATCGTGATTTCTCAAACTGCCCAATTGCTGAAGGTGCTAACGGTTTATATTGCACTGGTTCTTCATACAATGAAGGTGGTCATATCTGGAATGGTACAAGCGAGAAAGGGACTATCCTTGATGCTAAAGGTGAAGAAATACAAGTATCTCTAATCAATGATAATGGTGTAACAGGACGTGGTGGCGATTACCATCGTTATACTAATGAAGATGCTTATAACTATTCACCAGCAAGCTACCTTTACACGCCAATGGAGCGTTTAAACTTAACAGGTATCGCTACATACGAACTATCTGATGACACGAGCGTATTTGCTGAGTTTACTTATACTAAGCGTTGGTCAGAGCAACAGATGGCACCACAGCCAGTTTGGTTTGATTTTGAGTACGACACTGCGACTATGGGTAACTCATTATTAAGTCAAAGCTATGATAAGCGTGTTGATTTAGATGGTGACGGCTATTTAGATAAAGATGCTGATGGTAATTACATCACACAAGAAACGAATTACGTAAATGGTGATGCAATTTCTTACGGCCGTCGTATGTCTGACACCGGCGCGCGTTACTTTGAACAATCAGTTGATACTGTTCGTGCAGTAGTGGGCGCTGAAGGTTTTATTGGTGATTACTCTTGGGACGTGTCAGCGAACTTCGGTCGTAATGACTCTGTTGACAAGCTAAGCAACTTACACAATATGGGTGCTATTCAAGATCAAATCCTTGAAGGTAAATTTAACCCACTTGATCAATCAGCTTGGGTTTCTGAAGATTTCCGCAAAAATGTGTACACTGAAGTTAATAACGGCGGAAGCCAGCTGTTTATTCTTTCAGCATCTGTATCGGGTGAGTTATTCGAATTACCAGCAGGTTACTCTGCATTTGCTGCAGGCATAGAGCGTCGTCAAGAAAAAGCATGGTTTACACCTGACTCTTTAACTGCACAAGGCCTTGCAAACGACCCTATGGTTGAGCCAACAGCCGGCGGTTTTGACGTAAACGAAGCTTATGTTGAATTTGCTATACCTCTACTAGCAGATGCTCCTCTTGCACAAAATGTTGAATTAAGTGCAGCTATTCGTGCATTTGATTACAGCACATTTGGTTCAGATGAGACTTGGAAACTAGGTCTTACTTGGAAAGTAAATGATGAACTAATGCTACGTAGCGTCGTTTCAACAGCATTCCGTGCGCCAACGGTTTCTGAGTTGTACTCTGGCAATTCACCATCGTTTGACCAAATTGATTATCCAGGTGCTCAAGACCAAGCAGAAGTAACTGTGGGTGGTAATGATTCACTTACTCCTGAAGAAGCAGATACTTTAACTGCTGGTGTCGTATACGAGCCACAATGGCTTGACGGCTTCTCAATGACGCTTGATTACTATGAAATCGATATTGAAAATGCAATCACTAAAGTAGATAGCCAATATATTGTTGATCAGTGTTTAAATAATGGTGCAAATGCTAGCACTGCACTTTGTCAGTCAGCAGGCGTATCTATGGATGCAACTGGCCGTGTTAAATTCAATAATCAATTACAAAACGTTGGTTCTGAAAAAACATCTGGGATTGATTTAAATCTTGCATACAGCTTTGAAGTGGCTGGCCTGAACTGGAAAACAAGCTTAGACACAACTTACTTAGATGAATATGTTGTAGAAGTTACTGGTGACCCAGTTGACTATGCAGGCATTATTACATCAGGAACGGGTGGATATGCTGACTTTAAATCTAACTTAACTGTAAGTGTTGCAGGCGATAACTGGGATGCACAATACCAAGCTCGTTACATAGCTGGTATGGATAGCTTCGCATGTATCGGAAAAGAAGATTCTTGTTATGCACCAAGCACTCCAACAGTAGTTTACCATGATATCAGCGGTAATTACTTAGTGAATGACACAGTAACTTTATCTGCAGGTGTAAACAACTTGTTTGATAAGCAACCTCCTTACTACACAGGTAATAACGATTCAAATACTGACCCGTACACATACGATGTACTAGGTCGTCGTTTCTTCGCAGGTGTAAACGTTAAATTCTAATTTTAACTAATTAGAACCATTAAAAGGCCTAGTATTTACTAGGCCTTTTTTGTTGAACAAAATTAAAGAGGCACGTAAACTCAGGTAGATAACCAAAGGAGGCATCATTGTTAAAGCAAGACGAAAATTTATCGTTTGTTATTGAACCGCAATTATCACCGCGTGCAGAGCAGCGTCTCGATCTTTATTTTTCTATCCCAAATGAAATGGGTATTAATGCTCAAACCCTTAGCGAAGAGTCTTACTTTAATAACCAATTTAAATCTTTTGTAGCCTATAACGCTAATAATATTCATCTTCCATTGGTACGAAGCCGCTTTGTGAGTAAAAACAAAGGGGAGCAACAAGATTACCGACAAAATCTAAATTTATATTGTTATCAAGTACGCCTTGCTATTGATGCTGATATCAAAGATGCGTTAAAAATTCAAGAAAGCGATGAATTTTATCAACGGGCTATGGAGCTTTGCGAGCAAAGCCAAAGTCTACTTCGAAAACTCAGACGTTACACCCCTGATAACGAAAAGCTGATCCCGTTTTATACCAATGCTGATAACTACCTAAGCTGGCAGATTGAACAAACGTTTTTAAAGCTGCTTGATGAAGGGCCGCGTAGTAGCGATCACGCTAAAGAGCGAAATGACTTATTAAACTTTTGTAAGTCAGAGAGTGAGTACCGGGCAGAGCAACAATATAATTCTGACTCGACACTTAAAGATGCCAACAGAATTACCAATAAAATGCGCCTATTACAGCGTTTAATAGAGCATGGAGTGATTTTACAGCGCCAAACACGCTATCTTAATAGTTATTTAAAACGTTTGGTAAAAGGCTCTGTAACGGCTGTTATAATGGCCTTTGTGATGGTAGTAATACTCAATGCGCGTTCTACCTTTACTGAAATAACCGCTTCATTGATTTTAATTTTAGGGGTTATTTACGGGCTGAGAGAAATATTTAAAGAAGATATTACCCGTATTATTTGGCGTGCTATTGTGCGGGGACGTCCAAAATGGCGCTTTATTTTTAAAAACAGTATTACAAAAGATAAAGTAGCCAGTCAGTTTATTTGGTTAGAATACACGCGGTTTAAAAAAATCCCTAAAGAAGTGAGGAAAATTTTCTCTAAGCGTCGTCAGCAAAATAAACAGGCGGCGCAATGGCTGCATTTTGCTAGTGAAACGCGGGTCAGTGCTAAAGAATTTTTGCCAGGCTACGATAGCTTACAGCAAACACTGCAATTTAATCTTGCACCGTTTGCACGTTATTTAAAAAAGGGGGAAGGGAAGCTCTACCATTTAGAAAATAATAAAATTTCTAAGCAGGGAGTGGAAAGACGCTACCAATTAAATATGGTATTGGTTTTAACCGAATCTGATAATGCGCTGTATCAACGCTATAAAATCACTTTAAATCGCAGTAAAATTGTTAATATAGAGCTAATTTACACCAGTGACACTAAAAAAGAGGAATAACACCGGTTATTCCTTTATTACCCTTATTTATCCGTTAGCCCTTTTTTGCTGTATAGCGTTACTTTGTCTGATACTAAGGTAATTTCGATGTTTTTAGCGTCATTACCCCAAGTACAACTAGTATGCAGTGTTTTTTCTACACAATTATCAGCACTGCCTAAAAGAGCTTCAACTTCTGTTTTGTCCATACCAATTTTAATCTTTTCATAATTTTCTAAGTTTACTTTTGAGCAAGCAGCAAGACTCAGTGCCGCTGCAATAATAAGTAATTTTTTCATTGTTATTTTCCTTGAATAATACCGTTAATGATTAAATTTTCGAATTTGCACAATCATCCCCATACGAGGGTGATCAAAATAATGAATGTCTTCACTGAACACTCGCCTAAACTGTGAAAAGCGGGCTGATTCTAGATCGCCATTGTCACGTTTTTCACTTATATCAAAGTGTGCATTAATAAATAAGTAATGGCGCAAGTGTATTTTAAATAGCCCATCTAACTCCCATTTCATGTCGGAAGATTGAGCTTCGTCAAATAGTGGTTCAGGCGTATTTATTAAGCTAATAAAATCAGAATCGGCGTAACTAATCGCAGTGTTTATATTGTTTTTTAATTGGCTGCCTGCAAACAAATGAATGCTAGGCGAGCGTGACTTGCTCGCACCCTCAAATCGCCACCCGGTATGCAATAAAGGAGTTAGTCCTTTGCGGTTTAGAGCTTGGCGTTGTGATTGAAACTGCAATTGCTCAGGGGCTAACAGGTAAGTTTGCTCCATCGTCTCTTGTGCAGGTGCTTGAGGTATTACTGGTAACACATCGTAACTTTTTACATAATCAATGCTGTCGTTACACGCTGCTGACTGAGGATTTGAGTTGACTAAAGTGTCAGCAAAGGTACGTTTTTGAAAACGCGGATCGCCATTTATACACGCGTCTATTGCTTGTTTTTTATAAACAGGGCTTAGTAAATCTAAGGTGTTTTTATCTTCTATGGCGTCGTGCTTTAAGCTAAAGTCTTCTTGTAGGTATGGAGCAGGGCGTTGTTTAAATATCAACACTTCTACTTCAAACCAACGCTCTGCAAATGCAGTACTACTAAACAAGCAGCATAAAACAACCAGCGATTTTTTCAGCAACATTAATGGCTAACCTTTTTTTCGAAATCTGCAATCATAGCAGTGATCATTTTTAAGCGTTCACGGGCATTCGCCTCGCTAATGGCAAAGCGTAATTTATTTGCGCCATCCATCTTATAAATATGTGGCGCACTTTGTATCAAACCAATAATGAAGCTAGGATTAACCTTAGTATTTTGACTAAACTCAAAGTAGCCCCCTTTCGGGTTAGCCTCTATTTTGGTTATGCCTAGATTACTCGCTTGCATCTTTAGTTGTTGTAAACTAAATAAGTTTTTAGCTGCATCGGGCAATAAACCAAAGCGGTCTATTAATTCTACCTGCAGCTCATCAATATCAGCAAGGTTAGCACAACTTGCTACTCGCTTGTACATACCTAAACGCGCGTTAACATCATGAATATAATCATCAGGTAACAAGGCAGGTAACTTTAAGTCTACTTCTGTTTGTTTTTGTAATAGATTTTCAAGGGTTGGCTCTTGACCATTTTTAAGCGCGTTAACGGCCTGCTCAAGCATTTCCATGTATAAATTAAAGCCAATGGTTTGCATTTGCCCTGATTGATCATCGCCTAATAACTCACCCGCACCACGAATTTCTAAATCATGAGTTGCTAAGGCAAAGCCTGCACCTAAATCTTCCAGTGATGCAATCGCGTCTAAACGTTTTTTCGCATCTTTAGAGAGTGCCTTAGGGTTGCCGGTAAGTAAATAAGCATAGGCTTGGTGATGGCTTCTACCTACACGTCCGCGTAATTGGTGTAGCTGAGCAAGACCAAGTTTATCGGCTCTATCCATAATTATGGTGTTTGCTGTGGGCACATCAATACCGGTCTCAATAATCGTGGTACACACAAGAACATTGTATTTTTGATGATAAAAATCAGTCATTATTTGCTCAAGCTCTTGCTCTCGCATTTGACCATGTGCAGAGGTTACTGTTGCTTCTGGCACCCATTCGCTAATTTCTTGAGCGACACGTTCAATGGTTTCTACGTTGTTATGTAAAAAGTATACTTGGCCGCCACGTTTAATTTCACGTAGTACCGCTTCGCGAATAAGCTCTTCGTCGCGTTGGCGTACAAAGGTTTTAACCGCTAAACGTTTAGCCGGTGGAGTGGCAATAATTGATAAATCACGCATGCCACTCATCGCCATATTTAATGTACGCGGAATAGGGGTTGCGGTCAGAGTGAGTATGTCAACATCTGCTCTCAGGGCTTTAATTTTTTCTTTTTGACGAACCCCAAATCGATGCTCTTCATCAACAATTAACAGACCTAAATCTTTAAAGTTGATATCTTGTTGAATCAATTTATGAGTGCCAATAACCACATCTAGCTTGCCATCACTCATTCTTTCAAGGGTTTCTTTTTGCTCTTTGGTCGAATTAAAACGCGACAGCACACCCACTTCAATTGGAAAATCAGCAAAGCGGTCTTTAAAATTATCGAAGTGTTGCTGAGCAAGTAGGGTGGTAGGGACTAAAATAGCCACCTGCTTATTATCGTTAACTGCTACAAAGGCTGCACGCATAGCTACTTCGGTCTTACCAAAACCTACATCACCACATACTAAGCGATCCATGGCTTGTTTTGACTGCATGTCACCAAGTACCGCTTCAATGGCGTTACGTTGATCATCCGTTTCTTCAAACGGGAAGCTATCGCTAAATTGGCGATAAGCTTGGCCATCAAGCGTAAACTTATTACCAGGCTTAGCTTGGCGTTGTGCATATATGTCGAGTAACTCTGCGGCTACATCACGTACTTTTTCGGCGGCGCGCTTTTTCGCTTTATCCCAGGCATCAGAGCCGAGCTTATGCAGTGGCGCACTGGCCTCTTCACCGCCTGAGTAACGACTAAGCATATGAAGTGCCGATACCGGCACATAAAGCTTTGCTTCACCTGCATAAGTAATAGTTACAAATTCAGTCACCACACCGGCGGCATCAATCGTTTGCAGCCCTTGATAACGGCCCACACCATGGTCAAGGTGCACAACTGGTTGGCCTTCTTTAAGCTCTGCTAAGTTACGAATTAACGCGTCTTGGCTTGCTTCATACTTGTGCTTACGACGTCTGCGTTGTGATACTTTGATCCCAAGCAATTCTTGCTCGGTAATAATGCTCAAACTTGGTTTAGTGCTAAGCACCACACTTTGCTCAAGCGGACTGACAATTAAACCAACGTCATTACTGCTGTTGGTAAACTGCTCAAAGCTATCAAATTCTTTAAATTTTAAGCCGCTAGGTTTTAATATACTCAGTAATGATTCGCGTCGACCGTCCGACTCAACACTGATGACAACTCGGCCTTTTTTCTTTTTTTGTTCTGCCACATAATTTATAAATGCATCGTAGGGTTGATGTTGTTTATGATCGATGCGTACATTGGGCAATTCATTAACTGCGAGATTTTTATTACCTGCTTTAGTGCCTAGCTTTGCTTGCGATAGGCGAATGCTGCCATAATTGCCTAAATTGGAAAACAGCTCATTAATTGGCTGATATAATTCATCGGGCGGTAATAGTGGACGCAGAGGATCTACACGGCGGTTCTCATAACGCACATTAACATCGTGCCAAAAGTTATCCGCTGCATGCTCTAAATCCCCTAACTGCATGACGGTTGTTGAGTCAGGCAAGTAGTCGAATATGGTTGCTAAGCCTTCAAAAAACAGCGGCATGTAATATTCTATACCTGCTGGCCAATTGCCTTTGCTGACCTGCATGTAGACTGAGTCTTGCTCAGCACTTGCGCCAAATTTTTCACGATAGCTTATTCTGAAACGTTCAATATCTGATTCGTTAGTAGGGAACTCATGAGCAGGCAGTAGCTCAATTTTGTCTACTTTTTCGTCTGAGCGCTGAGTTTCCACATCAAATAAACGGATGGTATCTAGCTCATCATCAAAAAAGTCGAGCCTAAATGGATGCTTACTCCCCATGGGGTATAAATCAACAATAGAGCCGCGTATGGCATATTCGCCATGTTCCATGACTTGTTGCACATGTAAGTAACCCGCTTGCTCTAAATTTTCTCGCAGGGCATGGGTGTCTAACCTATCGCCTACTTTAAAGTTCAGCGTTGAGCCGTATATAAATGATGCTGGGGCAGTACGCAGCATCAAGGTTGATACCGGCACAATGAGCACGCTTTGTTGCTCTTTTTTCAGTGTGTTGAGTGTTGCTAAACGTGCTGAAATAATATCTTGGTGGGGAGAGAAGTGATCATAAGGCAATGTTTCCCAATCTGGAAAAACCATTACTGGGTTATCAGGCAGCAAGTACTCTAATTCTGTTTCAAGGCGCAGAGCACTTGGTGTATCAGGGGTAACAATTAACACTAAGTTGTCTTGCTGCTTAACACCTTGTGCAATAGCAATGCTTAAGCCACTGCCTAGAAGTTCGCCCCATTGAATTTTATCTTTTTGAGATTTTACCCAAGGCAAGGCTGCCCATTGCTCAAACGCCATTAATTACTCCATTAAATTAGGCTCTTAACGAGTAAGAGCCACATTATTATTTAGTCACGGTAAATTTTTGTTAAATCTTGATAATGATCAATTCTACGGTCGCGTAAATACGGCCAAATACGTCTTACGTTCTCGCTACGTTTTTGATCAAGTTTTACCATTAATATTTGTTCATTCTGGTTATCAGCCTCTGCCAACATCTCGCCTTGAGGGCCTGCAATAAACGAGTTGCCCCAAAATTGAATGCCGTCACTTTGACCGCTAGGGTCGCTTTCATGACCAACTCGATTACAGCTAATCACCGGAACGCCATTAGCAACTGCATGCGCTCGCTGTGAAATAACCCAAGCATCTTTTTGGCGAGTTTGCTCGTCTTTATCATCGCGTGGATCCCAGCCAATGGCTGTTGGGTAAATTAAAAGTTCAGCACCGGCCATTGACATTAAGCGCGCGGCTTCAGGAAACCATTGGTCCCAACACACCAGTACGCCAAGCTTACCTACTGAGGTTTGAATAGGCTCAAAGCCTAAGTCCCCAGGAGTAAAGTAAAATTTTTCATAAAACCCTGGGTCGTCTGGAATATGCATTTTACGGTATTTACCTGCAATGCTGCCGTCTTTTTCAAGCACCACGGCGGTATTGTGATAAAGACCCGTAGCACGTTTCTCAAATAATGAAGCTACAATAACAATACCGAGCTCTTTTGCGAGTTCGCCTAAAGTGTTGCTACTTGGGCCTGGTATTGTTTCGGCCAAATCAAATACATCAACGTCTTCGGTTTGGCAAAAATATAAACTGCGGTGTAACTCTTGTAATACAACAAGTTGCGCGCCTTTACTAGCTGCATCGCGAATGCCCGCAATTGACTTTTCAATATTATGTTCAGCGTTGTCACTGTTGCTTTGTTGCACTAAGGCAACTGATAAATGTGCAGGGCTTGTCATTGTGCTGCTCCAGCTAAAAATCCACGAGGTAATTGCATTGTAATGCAGTGAAGACTGCCAAATTGCTCAATAATAGGTAAGCAATTTACACCAATAATTGTGTGCTCTGGGTATGCTTTTTGAACTTGTGTTAAAGCACGTTGGTCGTTTACATCGTCATAAATAGGCACTAATACTGCGTTATTTATAATTAAGTAATTTGCATAGGTGGCAGGTAGACGCGTATTTTCATCGTCATACACGGCTTTTGGCCACGGTAACTCAATTAGCTTATATGGGGTGTTATCAGCAGTTTTAAAGCTTTGTAGTTGTTTTTCCATGGCATCTAGCGCGCTAAAATGCTCATCGCTTTTATCGTCACATTTTACATACACAAGGGTGTTGTTAGGTGCAAAACGAACGAGCGTATCAATGTGGCTATCGGTGTCGTCACCGGCTAAATAACCATGATCAACCCATAAAAAATCAGTAGCGCCTAAGTGCGCTTTTAAAAGTACTTCTATGTCACTTGGGTTTAAATCAGGGTTACGGTTTTTATTCAGTAAACATTCGCTAGTTGTTAGCAATACACCATGTTCATTAATTTCAATACCACCGCCTTCAAGCACCATATCGAGGGCTTGATACTGGTTGTTTGTATTGCTTAGCTGTTTAACTAATGTGTGGTTTATTTGATTATCAAGGGCACTTTCAAACTTATTACCCCAGCCATTAAAGGTAAAGTCGTAGACTTTTAATTGCTCTGGCTTTTCTATAGCGCTGCAGGTAAGTGGGCCATGGTCGCGCGCCCACGTATCGTTAGTGGGAGTAACAACAAAATATACACGGGTTTGCTCAATACCAGCATCATTTAGTAATGAGTTAATGTGGGTTTTTAATATTTCATCATGAGCAACAATCACTAAGGCTTGTTGCGCAGTAATATGTTTTGCAAGTTCAATATAAACGGGTTCAACACGTGCTAAATTATCAGCCCAATCGGTATTTTTATGAGGCCATGTAAGCATAACTGCATTTTGCTCGGCCCATTCAGGTAAAAGTCTAAAGTTCATGGATTTTTAATACAAATAAAGATGGGGCTAGTTTAGCAGTTCAATTACAGCTAAGTCACTTTTAAATAAACGTTTGAACTACAATTTAAAGCGATTTAAACAGGTAAATAAACACTCGTGTTACTCGTTTGAACTCTCTTTCGCTTTTTCAAGTTGTTGGCGCTTTTTAAGTTGGCGTGTTTGCGCATGTAAACTGGCTCTAACAACCAACTCTTGATCACTGTCTCTTATTGATACGAATAGCAGGGTATACTGGTAATGCTCATTGTCTTGTTTTTCTATAGCAACAACTTCGCTATAACAATACACCGCAGAGGCTTCATGCTGTAAAAACAGTTTGGTACGAAATTTCTGACCTAATGTGTACAAATGTTCACTGGTAAATTTAATTCCGCCGCCGCCATAACTATCGCAATAAATTGAGTTATCTTCAGGTTGTTCTGAAGCTAAAATATGGCTCATGATCAAATCTATCTTACGCGACTGGGCTTGTAAAAACGTCGTCAGTTCTTGGGCAATATCTCCTAAGTTACGCAAAGGGCCTAAAGCGCTTTGCTCTAAACTACTGACTTCGTTAGCAAGTTTAAATAAAGGCGGAATATCTGCGTCTAGTTCAGCCAAACTTTTTGGTACCACTGCGTCATCTACGGCAAATAGATTGACGCGATTGCTCTCTTCAATTTGAAAGTAAAGCTCAAAATCAGCTAATTTTTGATTATTCATTTTTAACTCCTAGCCTCTATCCGTTAATAGTAGCGTTGCGGTTATTAAATTACTACACAGCAACCCAATAAAAATTAAGCTAAATAAGGGTTTGGCTTCACTATAAAAACGCTAGGGGTGCTACTTTTTATACAGCCATAATGATTAAGAACATAATAAATATTAATACATTTATACTGAGTACGTATATTCGCAACTAATAAATAACCAATAATTAACAAAATGCCTTGTAATTAACCATAAAACTCGTAATCTTACCGTAATAATAATAACAAGGGACTACCCACGTGGCTCGAGGAATTAAATTAGCCAGTACATTCTCAGATATATCCACGCAACTGCGGCGCTTTGTGTCTAAAATTGTGTTACCTGACGATGTTGATGATATTGTTCAAGAAACCTTTGTTAAAAGTTATGAAGCAGAGCTAAAACAAGATATTCAATACACCCGCAGCTATATGTTGAAAACAGCTAAACATCTCGCCCTAAATCATATAGCTAAATGGGATAATAAATTTAGTACTCCTTTAAATCACGAAACTGAACTTCCTAAATTGCTTAAATCAATGCAATTAGAAGATGAATACACCTCCAAAGAACGTTTTTTACTATTTTGTCGTGCTACTGAGCAGCTAAGCCCTGTAGTGAGAAAATGTTTTATATTAAAAAAAGTATATGGGATGAGCCAAAAAGAGATCGCACAGCAAATGCAGCTAAGTCAAAGTACGGTAGAAAAGCACATTGCTAAAGGGCTACTAAACACCATGCTATATATGCGCGATCAAGTGCAAGATGAGAGTGAACATTGCCAACAAAGTGCGAACATAGTGAGGGCAGTAAAATGAGTAACATCCATCAATTTACTTCAAAAGAATTAATCTTAGAAAAAGCATCGCAATGGATAAGTGCGATTGATCGTGGCTTAAGTACACAAGAGCAAGAGCAATTTAAACTGTGGATGCTACAAAGCACGGCTCATCAGAATGCGGTATATGAATTAGCACAATTATGGGATGACTTAAGTGTGCTTAACGAGCTCAGCGTATTGTTTCCTAATAAGCACTCTGCAGGCATTAAAACAAAGCCTTCCTATGTATATGGTATTGCGGCAAGTGTTGTTGCAGCTTTAATGATGTGCAGCTACTTTTTGCTGAACATGGGGAGCAACTTTAACCAAAATTTAGCTAAAGTAAATTACACAAAAATTTATAAAACAAAGGTTGGCGAGCAAGCAACCTATGTTTTACCAGATGGCACAATAGTTCAGCTCAATACTAATAGTTCACTAGAAGTCGCTTATAGCCAAGGACGTAGACAGTTATTACTAAGCCGTGGAGAAGGGCGTTTTAATGTAGCTAAAGATGCATCACGCCCATTTAGTGTGATGGCGGGGGATAAAAGCTTTACCGCACTTGGTACAGTCTTTAATGTGCAGCGCAATACCTCATCAGATCTCGAGTTGGTAGTCACTGAAGGTAAAGTGATGATCACCGATCCTAGCGTTGCCGTTAATGCTGACGATTTTAAAGCGTATCAGCAAGCTGATAACAGCAATCACGAAATCCGCCAGATCAATGCCAATATAGTGATATCGGGTGAAAAAGCTATTATTGAGCAGAGCGTAACTAAACCAATTACACAATTATCGGTTGATGATGTACAACGCGATTTAGCATGGCAAAATGGCATGTTGATTTTTAATGGTGAACAGTTGGTTGATGCCTTAAACGAGGTTAGCCGTTATACCGCCACGCGGTTTGAATTATCATCTGATGAATTAGCGCGCATTAAAGTGGCTGGCGTCTTCAAAGCAGGTGATGTTGCAGGGCTGTTAGAGAGCTTACAAAATAATTTTTCAATTGAGCATGAACGTTTAGGCGAGCATGTTGTTAGTTTAAAATATCAAAAAAAATCATAGGTAATGGTAATGAAAATCACGCCATTGTTAATTAATGTTACTCATAAGGGTGTAAAAGGTAATTTAAAGATTAAAAAAATGATAAAAACCTATAGAGGATTTTTGTTTGCTAACTGTTTATATAAGTTGCGCAGTAACCATACGTGTTATTTAAGTCCGCTGGGACTCGTTGCACCGCTGTTTTTTAGTATCAGTGTGCACGCGAGTCAAACTGAGGGACAAATGATGCAGTTTGATATAAAAGCGCAACGAGCAGACAAAGCCTTAATAGAATTTGCTAAGCAAACTGAACAAACAGTGGTTTTTTCGTATGAGCTTGCTAAACAGTACGAGGCAAATTCATTATATGGATTTTATTCTCAACTCGATGCGCTAAACGCATTGTTAGCTGAGACTGAGCTCGATGCGGTTGTTGATCAAAATGGTTTACTGAGTATTAAACTCAAACAAATCAATAGGAAAGATAACAACATGATGAAGCTTTCAGGAGTTAGTGCTGCTGTATTACCTGCTTTACTTGCAGTTAATTCACAAGGAATAAATGCCGCTGAACAAAGCGCAGAACAAAACATCGAAAAAATTGCTATTGTAGGTAGTCGTGTCGCAGGACGTTCAGTTGAAGACTTACCTGTCCCCGTTGATATTTTAAGTGCAGAAGCACTCGAAAACACCGGCCAAACAGAAGTTGGCCGCATGCTTCAAGCTATCGCACCTTCTTTTAATTTTTCAAGTTCATCTATTAGTGATGGTACTGATGCATTAAGACCTGCAACGTTACGTGGCCTTGGCCCTGACCAAACATTGGTATTGATCAATGGTAAGCGTCGCCACCAAGCAAGTATTATTCATATTAATACCTCGGTTGGTCGTGGTACTGCGGGTACTGACATGAATGCGATTCCAGCCTCAGCCATTAAACGTATTGAAGTGCTTCGCGATGGCGCTGCAGCTCAATATGGTTCGGATGCAATTGCCGGTGTTATTAATATCGTGCTAAAAGATGGCAGCGAAGGTGGTAAAGCGGCCGTTAACTACGGTGAGTATTCAGAAGGTGATGGCGAAACCGTTAATATCGACTTTAATAAAGGCTTTGCTTTAGGTGATAACGGTTATTTAAATACAACTATTAACTACCGTGATCGTGCACCAACTAACCGTGCGGGCCTTCATGGCTCATGCCAGTTCTATGGCTGTACTGAACTTTCTGATGGCACCTTGCTTGCAGGTGATCCACGCGAATTAACCGCGCCACGTGATACATTCAGAATTGGTGATGCTGATTCACAACAATTTGGTTTAACAGTTAACACCGGCTACGAATTAGGAGCGGGTGAACTATACGGTTTTATTACCTATTCAACTCGTGATAACGAATCAGCGGCATTTTTCCGTCATAATGCCAATGCAGGTGGTAATCCGGTACTTCAAGATGGCGATGCAACTATCCCAGCTGGCTTCTTACCTAAAATAAATACCACGATTGATGATATTTCCTATAACTTTGGTTATAAAACTGAATTTGATAACGACTCAAGCTTAGATTTATCGTACACCTATGGTGAAAACAGTATTGACTACACGACCAGCGATACTATTAACGGCTCTTACGCGAATTTTTTACGTTATGACCAAGGCCTAAGTGCAGCAGATATTCGCGCCACGATTCCACGTCAAGGTTACGCTTATGGCATGGAGCTATCACTGCAAACGATCAATCTTGATTTTACTCAAAATTTTGATGACTACTCGTTAGCAATGGGTGCTGAAATTCGTACCGATGAGTACCGAATTTTAGAGGGTAGTGAATATGCATATCGTGATTACGATACCAACAATGGTGTTAATATTTACGATGGACTAAGCGGTGGTATTGGCAGCGAAAACGCATCCGGTGGCACACAAGGCTTTGGTGGTTCATCGCCAGCGTCGTCGGTTGATGAGTCGCGTGATGTGATCTCATTTTACTTAGATGCTGAAGCTTACGTTATTGAAGATGTGATTATCTCAGGGGCGTTACGTTACGACAATTACAAAGGGTTTGGCGATACAGTTAACTTTAAACTAGCCGGTAACTGGTCAGTAACTGAAGATATTTCACTTCGTGGTGCGCTAAGCTCAGGCTTTAGAGCACCTTCAATGCAGCAGTTGTATTTTAACAACATCAGCACACAGTTTGTTGTAGGTCCTAATGGTAATTTAGTGGCTGAAGAAGTGGGGACCTTTAGAAACGATTCAACCCTTGCGCAAAGTTTAGGTATTCCTAAGCTCACAGAAGAGAAATCTCAAAACCGCAGTTTAGGTATCGTTTATAACGTAAGCGATAATATTAATGTAACCCTAGATTACTACTCAATTGATATTGACGACCGTATTGTAATTAGTAATCGCTTAGGTAAAGGCTTATCAAGCAGTCTTGATGCCGCGTTATTAAGTTCAGGTGCGGGTGCAGGGCAGTTTTTCTTAAATGGCGCTGATACTGAGACACAAGGTATCGACTTTGTGGCTACATGGAATACAGAAGGCCTTGGTGGCACGCTTGATTTTACTTTAGCGGCTAACTTTACAGAAACTGATGTCGTGTCGTTATTTACCCCTGCAGGTTCTGGTCTTGAAACCGTGCCAGTCGATGATGTGTTTTCTGATCAAGAAATTTCTATTATTGAAGAATGGCAACCAGAAGATCGAATTAACTTAAGTGCACTTTATCGTCGCGACGACTGGACCGTAAACCTATCGCTTAACCGTTTTGGTGAGTACACAGTTGAAGATGGCGGCCGCCAGACTTACGGTGCTGAAATTTTAACGGATATTAAAGTAAACTATTTTGTGACTGACGATTTATCAGTAAATATTGGCGCAAATAACTTATTTGATGTTTACCCAGATGAAAACACCATAGGTAATTCACGTTCAGGCACAATCGTAGATGCTCAAGGTAATACTATTGTCAGCAGCGATGGTGTATTTAAGTACTCACGTCGTTCAGCGCCATTTGGCTTCAACGGTGCATACTACTATGTAGGTGCAGAGTACCGCTTTTAATAAATAACTCTCCTATTGTTATTTAACAACCAAAGGGCCGTAAGGCCCTTTTATCGTTTTTATGGTTACAGTGTTTATAGTGTCATAAAAACTTCACTGTTTTTAGTTTATGAAATCTTCAATAATAACTGGACTAGACCAGATTGAGTGAAATAAATTATGAACAATTATTTGCTATTAACGCCCGGCCCATTAACGACCTCTAATACTGTTAAGCAGGCGATGCTTAAAGACTGGTGTACTTGGGATGATGATTATAATCGCGACATAGTGCAAACAATACGTAATAAATTAGTATCGCTTGCGACATCACAACCTAATTATACTAGTGTATTAATGCAAGGCAGTGGCACTGCCAGTGTAGAGTCAGCGCTTGGCAGTCTTATTCCAAAAACGGGTAAGTTACTTGTTATTAATAATGGGGCATACGGGAAGCGTATTGCTGAAATTGCCGACTATTTAGCAATTGACTGTCATGTTTTAAATTATACAGAAACGGCACTGCCAAACCTTGATGAGATTGATACTGTTTTAAAAAATAATTCAGGTATTACTCACATTGCAATGGTCCATTGTGAAACGACCACAGGTATACTCAATCATATTGAAGAGGTTGGCTCACTAGCTAAAAAGTATCAAAAGGTATTTATTGTTGATGCTATGAGCAGTTTTGGCGGTATTAAGTTCGACCTTGCACAGTGGCATATAGATGTAATGATCAGCTCTGCAAATAAATGCATTCAAGGTGTCCCTGGCTTTGGCTTTGTGGTATGTAAGCAAAGTATTATTGAGCAAAGTGAAGGCATTGCGCGCTCCTTGTCATTGGATTTATATCAGCAATGGTTATGTATGGAGCAACACCATGGTAAATGGCGTTTTACCTCGCCAACTCATGTTGTGCGTGCATTTTATCAAGCCCTGCAAGAGTTAGATGAGGAAGGAGGAATAGCAGAGCGCTTTAAGCGTTACTCGCAAAACCAAAAGACTTTGGTAGCAGGTATGAAAGCGTTAGGGTTTGTACCTTTACTGAATGAGGAAGTCCATTCCCCCATCATTACCTCATTCTTATCGCCTAGCGAAGAGCATTATGATTTTAAATCTTTTTATAGTGCGTTAAAGCAAGAAGGTTTTGTTATTTACCCTGGTAAAGTTTCTAACGCTGATTGCTTTCGCATAGGTAATATTGGTGAAGTAGTTGAGGCCGATATACAGCGTTTGCTTGATGCTGTGGCAAAAAACCAATATTGGAAAGCTTAAAGCTAATTTTCACCCGTGCAAGCGGTGCTTAATTTTCATTAAACACCGCTTTTTTATTGGCCATCAACCACCATTTCAATGGCATTATGCAACCAGTACTCAATGTTATAATCAACTAACAAACCATGCTCATCAAATCGCTTTCTAATAACGTGTAAGCAGGGTGTACCGCTATTTTTTTCAAGTAGATGACTCACTTCATCAGGTAATACCGTGACATTTATTATGCTTTGCTCATTAACGATATTCGTTGCGTACTGTTTTGCCATAATATCGGTGATAGAGGTATCTAAGGGGTGTAAGTGAAAATCAGCAAAGCGTTTAGCATCACAATAAATATGCTCAAACATTACGGCGCGATTATCTAGACTACGTATACGTTGAAGATGATAAAGCGTTTGGGCATCTAACGCTTGGCAAATTTCAAGCTTTGCCTGCTGTTGCACACTCACGAGTGTCGTTTGTGCAACAAATCCTTGTTGTTTTGCCAATTCATAAAAATTGACTTTAGTAGCAGGGTGCCACTTTAATCTTTTTGGGGTGACAAACCAGCCTTTACGTTTTTGACTGAATATTAGGCCTTCAGCTTCCAACCTCAGAAGCGCTTCGCGAACAGTAATTCGGGTAGAACTAAACTTTTGTTGTAATTCTCGCTCTGAAGGCAACTTATGACCCGCTGCAATCGCGTCGGTTTTTAGTAGTGCATGAATATAATTACGGATCTCTTGATATAAAAGCATCGTTTGATTATTTATCCTAAAAATATAATAGCTTAGCTGAGTATAATGTGACTTATATTGTTTATGGTGAGCATTATATTCAGCTAGTTTATGAATCGACTTTAGCAGCATTGCCACTTAATTTAGCCAAAAAATTATCTATACTGCGAACCGCTGCATTACTATCTTCTGCGGCCTCTTTACGTCTTATTGCATTACGTACTAAATATGCACCTGCTGTTCGGATGGGTTCAATAGGAAACTGATTTAGTGATTGATTAACTAAGCCGCAGTTTTGCCACTTAGGATCATTATTGAGTACCATTGCACAGAGAATTTTTGCACCCAAATAAGATTGTACAATTCCATTGCCAGAGTAGCCACCTGCGTAAAATACATTTTTTTGATTGTTAAGCTGACCAAAGAATGGAAAGCCAGAAACGCTGCGATCGGAAGCGCCCGTCCACGTTCGTTCTATGGGTAAGTGATGCCTTTCAAAGAAATAATTGAGTGATGATTTTAAAATATCGTGATAGCTGCTCGGCAAATCAAACTTTGGATATACCTTATTACAATAACTAAAAAAGTTTCCTCCTTTACCTAACATTAACCGCCCGTCACTGGTGGTCCGGTAGTAATTAACAAACAGACGAGAGTCAATAATAGCACTGCCGTGATTTAAATTTAGTTGCTCTAAAACTTCTGGGATTGGCTTAGTGATGACCATGTCACT
This sequence comes from Pseudoalteromonas sp. S1612, assembly GCF_005887175.1. Classification (GTDB taxonomy): domain Bacteria; phylum Pseudomonadota; class Gammaproteobacteria; order Enterobacterales; family Alteromonadaceae; genus Pseudoalteromonas; species Pseudoalteromonas undina. Next base: position 31,924 of record NZ_PNDH01000054.1, read on the forward strand.
AGAAACCAGTACAACAGAGCGAGAAAATACTTTATGTAAACTAGGTAGCCACGCATTAACCGCAAAAATAACTGTATTGGATAATAGGTTCCCCTGACTTGTATGAACGGTTATTTGTTGATCGCCAAAGTGTTGCATATATTCACATTGCTCTATTATTGTCACTCCAAGCTGTTGCGCGACTCGCTTTAATCCTCTGACGAGCTTCGCTGGTTGTACACTGCCACCATGGGCAGAAAAATGAGCAGTGAGGTTTTTCTTTGAACCGGTTTGTTGTAATTGTTGAGTGTCACAAGAATGCCACGAATTAATTTTAAATTTATCTAAGTAATCAAGCGCGTTACTTAACCGCCCGATTTGACTCGTGTTGGAGGCTGTATAAAAGCATCCATCAATTCGACAATCACAATCAATAGAATAAGTTAGCGTAAAACGCTTAATATCATGGACGGTTTGCTCAGATTGTTGTACTAAAAAAAGGGCGTTTTCTAATCCTACTAATTTAATCAGACTGGGTAATTTAGTCGACCATGTTAACATCGCACCGCCATTACGGCCCGATGCGCCCTGACCACACAACCCTTGTTCAATAATAGTCACTTTTTTTTGGGGCTGCTGTTGCTTGATTTGAATGGCGGTCCAAAGTCCTGTAAACCCCCCACCGATAATACAAATATCGGTGTGATGATTTTCAGGAAGTTGAGGAAGAAGTCTATCGGCATCCTCCTCTTTTATGGCGTTATCAAACCAAAAAGGTTGATAATTCATTAAGGACGCTCTCCTCGAGCGAGTCTCGTTTCAATTTGCATTAAAACAGGTTCGATATCAGCTAAAGAGTCAATCACGAAATGAGCGCCGGCTTGATATAAATGCTGGTATGCTTGACGGGTTAAAACGGCTTGTTCATCGTTTGAGCACGCTGCCCATTCTTGTTCGGTTAAACCGACTGCATTACCACTTAGGGCAACACCAACAGTCCACATTCCTGCATTTAAACCTTCAGAGATGCCAGGTGCTGAATCGTCAACTTTTACACAGTTAGCAACACATTGAATGCCTAATGCATTCACGTTTTCAAGTGCCATCCATGGCCCTGGGCGAGAGCCAGCCGTTAGTTCATCACTACCAACGCTATGATCGGGTTGGTAACCATATTCAGCGGCTGCCACTTCAAGCACGTCCATCACTTGGCGGGGATAGCCTGAACAGCTGCCAATTTTAATACCTTGCTGTTTTAAACGCGCTATTACGGGTAATACGCCAGCAATAGGCATAGCACGATCTGCGACTTTAGCTTTTTGTAATGGCATAAAGGTATTGTAAATATGATCTATTTGCTCATTAGTCATTGAGCAGCCAAATTGTGTCTGCCAACGAGATTCAATTTCCGGTAATTTTCCTAGGGTTGCAATATGGTCCCATTTTCCCATGCCCATCGGAATACGCGCTTGCGCCAGCGTAATATCAAAATCAAACGCGGCTTTAAATGCCTCCACAAAAATAGTGGTTGGCGCTACAGAGCCATGGTCTACAACTGTGCCGGCCCAGTCTAAAATGAGTGCTTCTAAATGTTTCATATTTCTTCTCTTATATATGTAGGTGTAGATACAGGGTGTAACCTGCGAACTTGTTTGAAAGGGGATAAGCGCATTACAAAGTAGCTTAGTGAGCACAACACCAAAAATGCAGCTATACAGCCGACCCAGTAACAGGCGTTTATAAAAAAGTTAAGCCAACTAATCTCAGGCATCACAAAGGTGCGATAGAGTAAGATACTCACCGAGCCCAAATAACCAGCAGAGTCTGCTAAGTAAATTAAAAACCCGGCATTGGCGGTTGAGCCAACAGCAGAAATCATACGGTCAAATAAGAAGCAATTGTAGGGGATGTAACTAATATAAAGGCCAGCTCCAAGCAGTACCATCCATGCCTTAGCGTTTAGTAATTGGCTTTCAAACGCAAGAGTACTGCCTACAAACAAGCAGGCACCAAACAAAATGAATCCGTGGTTTACATAAAAAGCGGTTTTATTATTTTTTACTAACACCATTGCACCAAGTGCAATCAAGACTATGAATGCCATACGTATACCTGCATAGGCGAATATAGCTGGCTCTTGGCCATATCCCAGTGCTTGCCAAATTTCTGCGGCAAAGTTATCGCGAAAGTCACGAAAGCCAGTAAATAATAAGAAACTCAGAATTAAACAGCTAATACCAAACCAGTATTGTTTGAAAAACTGCCAGCGGGCTCTACCATTCATAGGTAAGCGTTGTTGACGCGCCTGCTGATCCTCTGGTGTCGGATTGGGTAACAAGGTTAAACACTTAACACTAAGTAACAACAAGGGTAAAAATAACGCTCCGGTTGCGGCAGGCATCCACAGTTCCGGAACATTGAGATTATCTATCAGCCATTTACCGACACTGCGCACTAAACCTGACGCCAAAATAAAGGTGACACTGAGAATGGCACCGAGTATCTCAGAAGTTCGTCTGCCTTCTAAGAAACTAAATACAATACCCCAAATCATTCCCAACGATAAACCATTAAAAAATAGCCATACTACGTTGACTCCAACAGGGGTCACGGCAAATAAAATTAGCGATAATTCAGCTGCTGTAATCATACCAATGATGGCAAGACCCCGTTGTTGGTGCCGCATTTCTGCAATGACCTTAACACCAATAAATTTGGCACATAAGTAGCCAAATACTTGTGCTAGAATGAGCGCTATTTTAAAGCTAATTTGCCAACTTGGATCGTCAAACTCTGTATAGCTGTTAGCTGTAAAGGGTTTTCGAAATGCATACATACAAAAGTAAGTCATAAATGCGGCGCTTGCTGCAAATAGAACAAACCCAACACCGTGTGCACGATGTAGCCACTTTGGTTGCGTAAACATAGGGTTATCCTTCGCGAGACTTTCGCCCCGCGTATTACAATAGATTAAAATTGGTAATTAATACCGACCATGCCGCGAACACCATAATACTCAACTTGCAGTGGGCGATTTTCATCTCCCAAATAATATTTAAGCGGCTCGTTGGTTAGGTTATTTAATTCAAGGTAAACTAATGCATTTTCGTTAAGCTGGTATGACGTAGTAAAATCAACGCTAACATTTTCGCCATAATAGCTATCCGATTGCCGATCTCTGCCATGCTCTTCGATGTACTCGCCTTTATAATTTAGGGCAACCCGCGCGGCAAAGAAGCTGTCATCGTAATATAAGGTAAAGTTATAGAGGTTATCGGCTTGACGCGGAATCGCTACTTTATCGCCACGATCTGGAATACTCATTTGTGAGTCCATAAAGGTCGCATTTACCATTACTCCAAAGCTATCTAGAGTCGGATTAATGAAGCCCAAATCGCGATTAAAGGCCATCTCAATACCTGCAAGCCATGCGCTGTCGCCATTTTCTGGGCGCACAATATTTACACCACTGTTATCATTAAACTGACCAATTGAGCTACTTTGAAAAATTGGGTCGCTAATGTCCTTGTAAAAAAGGCCTGCAGAGACTAATCCAACACGTTCAAAGAAATGCTCAACCATCAAATCAACATTATTTGAGTAAGTAGGCTCGAGTTCGGGGTTACCGGTAACAAGTTCGTTATCAGCTTCTAAGTATGTTGCGCCAGGTGTTAAAGAGCCAAAGTCAGGACGTGAGAACGAGCGGGTTAATGCTAAGCGGTAATTGGTTTGCTCGCCGCTGTGATAAGTAACATGTAATGCAGGTAACACCGATAGGTAATCATTTTTAGCATGACTTGGTGTAACTCTATCTTCATCAGCCAAGTATGTATAACCATTCACTTCAGTATCGGTTTGAGTTAGACGCAAACCACCTAGTATTTCCCAGTCATTATTAATCGTATAGGTTGCCATACCATATAGTGAGGTATGCTGCTCGTTAACATCAAAGTTACGCCCTAACGCACCGCCATTTTCAATTAAGGCAGACTCACTTTTATCAAGTACAAATTTTTCTTTATTGGTATTCCAAAACTGCGCTAGATCGCCGGTATCAACAACTTGCGAAAATTGCTTTTGGTAATCAATAGCTAATTCATTTAAAAAATCATTGCGGCCTGGCTGATCTGCCAAAGTAAAGTCACTTAAGCTTGGCGCAGCGCCATAGTTTGCTTCATCCCACGCGTAAAATTCATCGCTAAAGCGCGCGACACGTTCTTTATCACGGTATTTGGCACCTATTTTTACAGTTAAGTTTGCATCGACTTGCCATTCGAAATCGGCACTCGCGACAATTTTATCTTTTTCATTAACGAATATTTTATATAACTCTACCCATGAAAGATTAGTATTAGCAGGGTTGAACGAAAAATCACTAGGTAAATGGTTACTGATTGCAATCCATGGATCGCTGCCACCATCAATCGTATTATAAGCGTAGTTTTTGCCTGTGCCCCTATCTTCTAGTCCTTGAAAGCCAACCTGTTTTTGGTCAAATCTGACGACAAAATAACTGTTGTCTTCACCATTTGGGGTATTGCCATAACGAAATTCATTCTCGTAACTTGATAACTTCCAACTCAGGGTTTTGTCATAACCAAAATAATGCTCAGCTTCTAGCTCAAGCCCAGTCATTTCGGTAATTAATTCATTGCGGATATGTTGTACTTCAGCGCGATTTTTATCAAAGCGCATACGGTGCTTATAATGTGTTTCGTCATCAATTAAAGTCCCATACATGGCTGTGGCGCTAATTGTGCCTTGTTCAAGTTGATACTCAACAGCACCATTAAGCCCATAAGTTTCGCGCGTGCCGGTATAATCTCGTAACTCTAAGCGATAAATGCCTAAACCATCATTGCCACGGCGTGGCTCATAGTTATCAGTGGCCCAGTCACGTTGCCACGCAGTCGCATTGATCAAAAAACCTAACTTGTCGTCTAGTAAACGGTCACCATAAAGTAAGTTTGCTGAATAATTATTGCCATCGGCAAGCTCATTTTGACCAATTGCAAAATTAGTATTAAACACAAAATCATCGGGCGCTTTTTTAGTGATAAAATTAACATTACCACCAATGGCGTCACCTTCAAGGTCTGGGGTTAGCGCTTTCGATACTTCGACAAATTCAATTAATTCACTAGGGAAAAAGTCAAAAGCTGTTGCTCGACTGGTGGTTTCTTCTTCTGCCGTTGGTAAACGATCGCCGTTGATACTCGCAGAGCTCCACTGTGCCGGTAGACCGCGCACAGCAACAAAGCGACCTTCACCTTGGTCACGTTCAATCGATACTCCAGGTATACGCTGTACAGCTTCAGCTGCATTTCTATCAGGTAGTTTTCCAATACCGTCAGCAGAAATAATATTTTTAATACTTTTGGCATTTTTTTGGTTGTTGGCTGCCGCCATTTCACCGCGCTGAATTTGGCCGACAGCAATTATTTCTTCAATGGCGTTGTTATTATTTGCAGCAAAAAGAGTGATTGGTTTTAGCTTTTTTATTTCGCCTTCACCAACAGTAATATCAACAAAATAAGGCTGATAGCCTAAATAAGTCACTTTGAGTTGGTGTTTACCAGGATTTAATTGCGGTAACTCAAATTGTCCCTGATAGTTTGTTACGGTACTTTTACCAGTACCAACTACTGTGATTAATGCGCCAGAGAGCAGTGATTTACTATCTTCTACAGTGCCAACAAATGTTGCGTTACTGGCAACAGCATCTTGGGCAATAAATAACGGGCTAGTACACAGTAATATAGCAGTGGCTATTGCATGTCGTTTCATCATTAGGTTTACCTTAAGTTAATTTGGTCTAGACCAGATGTTTTAACTAATAATAGTGATGAATTTTTACAAACATGTGACGAAACTAATTTTTTTTGACAGGAGGGAGTTTTTTAAGGTAACAAAAAGCCCAGCACTAAGGCTGGGCGGTTATTCTTTGTATTAAACTTAATGTTTTTGCATTTTACTCATTTCAGCATGGCAGCTCTGCATAGTAAGTAATACTTTTGATAACGCTGCTTCACAATCATGAGACTGAGGCTTTTTCAACGCTACTTTAATTTCTTCTAAGGTTTTATCTTCTACTTCCTCAAGCTCTTTAACGTAGGTTTGATCGTTATCGTTAGCAAATTTACTAATCAAAGTAGTAAATGCACGGCGTGCTTCTACAACAAACGACGAGCCATCTTCGCGCTCACCTTGTTGATTAATTGCGTAAGGTTGTAAACTCTCCACACTGACTATACGAGCGTCAATCATACGTTGGAATAGGGCTCCTATAGCGGGGTCTTGTACTTTATCTTGTGCTGTTTGGTAAAAGTCGATGCCGCTATTCATTACTTGGATAATGTCGGTAATATGATTAATTTCTTGTCCTTGATGGGTGCTCATAATAATGACCTCTGTTAATTTAAAATACAGTCATTACTAAGCAAGCGCTATTCCAAGTAGGTTTTGTTTTTTAAGCTTTTGTATTTTATGGTTTTTAATTTTTTTTAATAGTTTGGTAGGCTTGCTAACTAAGCGTTAGCAAGCAAATTTTACATTAAGGTATGTAAGAAGGTTATTTTAGCTCATCCGCTACTTCAGCTACTTTTTGGCGTAACCAAATATGACTAGCGTCTCTGTGTAATAAAGGGCTCCATATCATATCAAGTTCAAATGGCGGGATAGGAAAGGGTGGCTCCAGTATTTTAAGCCCAGGATCGTCTAAATAAATATTGGCCGCTTTTGAGGGCAAAGTCGCAACTAAATTTTTCTCTTTGGCTAAGTGAACAGCCACATGATAGTTACGAGTAAAAGTGGCAATATTACGGTGTTTACCAAAATGCGCCAGTGCCTCATCAACCCAGCCCAGCTTCTGCACATCTTTAGGGTCCATCCCCACACCAACACCAAAGCCTGTTTTACTTACCCAAATATGGCGAGCTTTTAAATAGCTGTCTAGGCTAAAGTTTTCAATAATGGGGTTATCTGATTTTACTAAACAACAAAAGCTGTCTTTCCAAATACGTTTATGATGAAACGATTGTGGTAAATTTTCAAAGCGGTTAATCGCCATATCAACTTTACCGTTTTCAACATCGTGAAAGGTAACATCACTAGGAGTTAAAATATCTAAGGTGGTGTCGGGCGCTTCTTCGTGTAGTTTCCCTAATAAACGCGGTGCCATGGTACTGGCCGCGTAATCACTGGCCATGATCCTAAACACTCGCTTACTTTGTTTAGCTTCAAACTCACGATTAGGTGCCAGCGTTTCTTCAAGGGTCATCAAGATTCCACGAATCACAGGCTGCAACTCAATAGCACGCTCAGTCGGTACCATACCATCGCTGGTACGCACTAAAATAGGATCATTAAAAAGGTTACGTAGGCGTTTAAGTCCGTTACTCATTGCCGGTTGAGTAATGCTAAGCTGGTTTGCAGCACGAGTAACATTACATTCGCGCAATAATGTATCGAGGTAAACCAGTAAATTTAAATCTATTTTACTTATATTCATTGTGTGTCCTTAACGTTTACCAATAATGGATAAAACGCTGTGCTGTAGGATAGGGATAAATATGACTCACCTTTCCATTTTTTATATTTTGTTGTGCTTGTTTCCAAAAGTTAACATCAAGTAATTCAGGGTGCGTGCTAGTTAAAAATTGTTTATATGTTGGATTAGGCATTACAAAGGTACATAGCTGCTCTGGAAATACATCTTGAGGTGCAACCGAGTAACTTTGTTCGTCCATTAAATAATCGTCATAACTTTTTGCTTTAGGTAGCGCTCTAAAGTTCATGTCTGTTAAATATTGCACTTCATCGTAATCATAAAAAATAATCCGTTTGTGCTTACTTACACCAAAGTTCTTTAACAGCATATCGCCAGGGAAAATATTCACGGCAATCATTTCTTTAAGCGCCTGCCCATACTCTTCAATGGCATCGGCGGCACTTTTTTCGTCTGCATTTTCTAAAAACAAATTAAGCGGTGTCATTCGCCGTTCAATGTATAAATGTTTTATGATTAACCAGTCACCCTCAATCACCATCGATGAGCCAATGGTTTTGTGCAACTGTGCTAACAAGTTACTATCAAATCGTGCCAAAGGAAATACGACGTTTGAATACTCTATGGTGTCGGCCATTCGCCCTACACGGTCGTGGCTTTTAACCAGTTGATAGCGTTTTAATACCGTTTCGCGACCAAATGGCTTACTTTCGCCAAATTTATCTTTGATGACTTTAAATACATAACCAAATGAGGGCAGGGTGAATACCATCATCACCATACCCGGTGTACCCGGAGCAATGGTAAATTCATCATTAGAATGGGTTAAATGATTCAAAAACTCACGGTAAAACTCAGTTTTCCCTTGTTTATGAAAACCAATGGCGTTGTAAAGCTCGGCGAGGGTTTTATTAGGCATAAGTTGATTTAAAAACCGCACTAACGCTGAGGGGGCGTGAGTTTCTACCATAAAGTAAGCTCGTGCAAAGCCAAAAATTACTCGCATTTGCGATGACTTAGTCAGTAGGGCATCAAGATATAACCCCTTATCTTCATGGTGTAACACGGCAATAATAAAAGGTTGAACGCCGCTTTGCGAAACGACACGTCCTACAATATACGCGGCTTTATTGCGGTAAAACGGCGTGTGTAATATATCAAAACGCATTTGCCAATGCTGGTGGTGAGTATCGGGAGCTTGCTTATAAAACGCTTTTACTAATAAACGAATATCACGCTCAAGGTTGACAAAATCGGCTTTAAAATCAAAGTGGTTAATAATACGTTTAATTGTTGGTTTTAAACCATCCACGACGGGGAAGTAGCTTCTGTATTCTGCTTCTACAGGCACTGAGGGCGCATCTTTGAGTGTCGCTTCAACAAAAATAAAGTCGTTATGAAAATAGCGGCGGTGGTATAAGCGGCAAAATACAGAATTATAAAATGTTTCGGCAAGCTCAGCCTGCGGGTGAAAACATAAAAAATGCTGGTAAATTTTTTTTACTTCAAGCCATAAACTTTCGTTTAGCTGGTCTGTTTGTTGACGTTCACGTAAGGTTTTTGTGGTTTCGTTAACTCGATCATCATAATAGCTAATACGTAGGCGGCTAATATCATTGATTGCTTGCCAATCTCTTTTAGCAAACGCATAAGGTGCTTTTGCTGTTGTTCTTTGAAACAGCAGGTAATGTTTTTTAAATCCGGTTAAAATTAACTCAGCAATTTGGCGTGGTTGCATCAGTACTCCTTAATTGACGCCTTTAGGTGTTTAGCAAAGTGCCGGTGGATACCATTTAATTTGTAAAAGCGGGTCAAAGGAAATTGCATCACTAAACACGTATTAGAGTTCGTACTCTACGGTTGTTAAGGGTATGTTATTTTATGTTTAAAACCAAGCTAATTAAGATGATATTTATTTAAGTTAATTAGAGTCTGCTTGGTAGGCATCAATCTTTTTTTGTAATTTCTTAATTCGCTTTTCAATTAACGTTTTATCTTTCTTATACTGCTTATCTAAACTTTTTTGCGTTTTTTTAATATCTTTACTAATTCGTTTTTTATCATCCGCACTTAATATATGATTTAACCGCTGTTGTTGTTTAAAATCAGCTCTGTCTTTCTCTCGCGAAAGTATAGCGAGTTTATGCTGGTTACTGCGTAGCTCCGCCTCTAAGTTAGTAATTATGGTGTCGCGTTCAAGTTCGTTTAACTGCTTAGTGTAGTTTATTTCTTCACCTGCTTGTTTTGGCTCAGTGGCAGTTATTTTATGAACGGTTGCATTGTTACTACAGGGTAATTGTGAAAAAGTAGTCCCTTCTGGGGTTACGCATTTGTAATAGGTGGTTTGAGCTAATGCAAGAGAGCTAAAACATAAAATACAGACAGTAATGATCAGATTAATAACGCTGAACATAATGATTATCCTTTGTATATTCTGATCGAGTTAATAATTTTTAATGATAAAAACTATAACCTAGCTTGGGGGGATAGCAAGCGCAAAGGAGTAATAACAGAAACTAAGCGAGTCAGTTTTAATGACTCGCTCGTATTATGAGGTGCTATTGAGAAAATGTTTTAAGCTTTTTAATACTGTGCACTAAAAACGGAATATCAAGTCCTTGCTCAATTGAAAACCCTTCAGCTGCGGAAATATTTCTAAAGTTTCCATCACGATCAATCAGCGTAATTCTATCTTTTTTATAAGCAATTACGACGCCTTGTGAGTAATTAACGCCAATGTTATTACTTTTATTGTATAAATTTTTCCCTAACATTGTCTGCTCTGCAAGCGTATTACAGTTTAAGTATTGGCCAAGGCTAGTAGCAAGAATGTCACTAGGTTGAATTAAGCCATTCACTTTAGAAATAAACTTATCTGAGCTATACAAGGTTGACGTGGTCACTATTTCATTGCTGTTTTGAGACACACTAAATGCAAAAAACTCAGTAGTGTCATCGCGTACAGTCGTATTTTCATTCGCTTTAATAACCCTGATTGCGCCATCTTTGTGTGCTTGCTCGTTAATAAAGCTCAGTTCATCAATACCAAATACTTCTACACTACGGCGTTGGCTTTGCCAAACAGGTAACGTTTGTTGCTCAATAATATCGGTTTTATAAAATGCAGGCAGACCATACACCAAACCAAAAAGCATGTCGCTATGATCTGTGGGTTGTAAAAACTGCTGATTTTTATAAATGCCTTTTTTGCTAGCAACAAATTTTGCTAACTGTTCGTCATTATCAAACACTAAAATATCAACTTTAGCTGCGTTGTAATCTTCACATTTTGCTAATGGGGTAGGTATTTGGTAATTAATACCTTGGTTATTAATTTTAACATTATGTGCTTGCTCGTAGCTTTCAACATCCAGCAAATCGTTTTTAGCGAGTAAGCTCTTTGCCGTAGTCGGGTACGAAAGCGGTAATACGTTATCTTGTTTTGTGATATCAAATTTTAAATTTGCATCAGCCCAAATATGAATACTGTGGCTTAAGGCAAAACAGATAACTAAAAAAGAACCGGCATAACGCGCAAATTTAAATTGCTTTAAACGCCCTAAATGGTGCCAAGTAAAGTTACTAACCGTAAGCTGAAAGCCTAAAATAAGTAACACAATACTGCCAGCAAGCAAGGTAGTAAGCGCAGGTGAATTTGTTAAGCGGTGCCACAACAACGAAATAATTTCAGGCAGCGCCGAGGCATTTAAGTGATAGCCCAAGTTAAAATACACATAAGCGTCCAAAGTCAGTATTGAAGCACCTATTGTTGCTATCACTGCCGCCATACCACGAATATGCTGCGGATAGGGAAACACTAAACTTAAAGGAAAAACCGTCAGCACAAACGCTAAAAAGGCAATAAAGCTGGTATGGCTTAGCCACGTAACCACCATATAAGTGATACCTATATAAGTAGTGGGCGGTGAGTCGGCAAATAAATAGCTTAAGCTAATTAAAAGCGCTAAACCAATATTGGCAAATGTAAACCAATGGCCCCAACTTAATAATTGACTTGCTTTCGATGAAAACTGGTTATGCTGCGATAAATTCATAGAGTTTATTTAACCGACTGAGCGAGTGCTTTTGCAAAGTTCTCAGTAACAGCTTGTCTTTTCCCTGTTGGTACATGCTCTTTTAAGATATGCGTGATAGAATTTCCTAAACACATAAGACTTAAATCAACCGGCGCATTGTGTTTTGATAAAACATCAATAAGCTGATCGACGATTTGTTCTACTTCTTCATTAGAGTATTTTGATAAGATTGGCATCAGTTGGTTCAATAAAAATAGTTATATTCCCGTATTTTAACACCAGAGGCGTGAAAAACAAAGATGGCAATAGATGTTAAAAAATTAGTCGTGCACTATGTAGACAAAAAAGATGACGACACCCAAATTCACCTTCGCAACGACGAAATGATGATCAACGACAAAGTTGCTGTATTCATTGAGCAATTACACCACGCCTACAACGGCAAGCCAGGCAAAGGTTTTTGTGCTTTTAGTGGTGAAAAAAACAGTATTGTTGCCTCTACTATGCAAAGCTATCGTAATAATGAGCTTGGCTTTTGGCATATGACCGAGCAGGCATCAACGGTATTAAAAGAAGAGTTAGATAAATACGCCTTTAATGAAACTGGCTACTTAGTATTTTGTCATTATCAGTACGTGGCTACTGATTATATGTTGATTGCCATGATCAACATTAAAGAGCACTACTCCATGACTTCAGAGCTTGATTTAGCCGCATCGCGCCATTTAGATATTTCGCGTATGCAATTGGCTGCTCGCATTGATTTAACAGCATGGGATACCCAAGCAGACGATAATCGTTATATTTCGTTTATTAAAGGTCGTGCAGGGCGAAAAGTGGCTGACTTCTTTTTAGATTTCTTAGGTTGTGAAGAGGGCATTGATCCTAAGCAACAAAGCCAAGTAATGCTAAGCGCAGTAGAAGACTACTTATCAGAGCAAGAATTTGATAAGTCTGAAAAAGATGATTTACGTAAGCAAGTATTTGATTATTGTAACGACTGTGTCACCACAGGCGAAGAGGCTAATGTAAGTGAACTTTCAGCAACGCTGACTAAAGGCGACGACAACCCGTTTGAGAGCTTTTGTAAAGAGCAAAGCTATGACCTAGAAGAGTCATTCCCGGTTGATAAAAAAACGGTAACCAGCATGGTTAAATTTTCAGGCTTGGGTGGCGGTGTGAGCATTAGCTTTGAGCGTAAGCATTTAGGTGAGCGTGTAACTTATAATGAAGCCACTGATACCTTAGTGATCAAGGGCATTCCGCCAAACCTAAAAGACCAACTGCAACGTTTCATGGAACAAGAGCAAGATTAAACTCACGGCGGGCTGTGAGCTATGGGTTTCGGGCTCAGGCTCGTAACCCGATCCCCACAGCCCGTTAACCTTCGATTGTAACTTTACCCTCTAAAAGCGCAGCGTCTCATAGTACTCTTTGTGAATAATTCCTTTGCGCGGCATAAAGCCCCGCCGACAATCAACCTCGATGTTGACCTTATCCGTAGGCGGGAGTTTACCTCGCGCATGTTTTAGGTGTTAGGAATACTGTCGACGTAGATCTTGCTCACAGCAAGTTGCGAGCTAAGGGTTTAGGGAGCAGGCTCGAAGCCCGATCCCCGTAGCCCGCTAACTTTTGACTTTACCCGAACCCCGTTGCGAGTTACATAAATATCAGGCATTAAAAAACCGCGTTAAAATCAATTAACGCGGTTTTTTTAGCTTTTAACTAAACTTAGTGCTTATTCAGCATTAAGTGTTTTAGTCATTGCTGAGCTTGCACGACCAGCAGGTTTTACCGAGCCAGGGCGAAGGCCACTGTCAGGGATTAACTCACGTTTGTCATGTGCCATTGCAACTGATGTATGCTTGATTTCGCTATCAGCTACAGGTGTTGGCTGTGCCATTGGCGCACTTGCATGTCCAGCTGTAATCACTGTTTTAGCGTTTACATTAGTAGAGCTCGCTTGCGACACTGTCTCAGGCTGACTTTCAACTACAGGCGCTTCTTTAGCTTCTACAGGTGTTTCAGTAGCACTAACCGGTGCGGTTTCAGCTTCAACAGCGACTTCTTCAGTTTGCACTTGTTCTTTAGTTTTTACTGGCTCTTCAGTTTGCACTGGTTCTTCAGTTTTTAC